>CAYVSY010000031.1:0-12143 GCA_964454255.1 uncultured Muribaculaceae bacterium | reverse complement strand
GTCCATATGATAATGCAGTAGCGGAAGCAACATATAAAGTTATTAAAACAGAATTTGCATTTAATCGTATATTTAGCAGTTTTGAGGAATTGAAACTAGAATTATTTAATTATGTTAATTGGTATAACACAATTAGAATACATGGTTTTTTGGATTATCAAACCCCAGTGGCATATCGCTTACAACTGTCCTTATAAAAACTGTCTAAAAAAGTGTTGACAATCCAATACTTTAAATTTATTTTCTGAAATATCTAAAGGAGAATATCTGATTAATGGCTTTAGCAACAAGTTTATTAGAAAGAACCTTTATAAAAACTCAGAAGATAAAAAAACAATTAATAAAACAACTAGAACTTTATCTAGATTAAAAGCACATGGAATCATAAAAAAAGTAGCTAGAAAAAATAAGTATTATCTGACTACAGATGGAAGAAAAATTATCACTAGTATATTGATCTATACTAGAAAACAACTATTATAATAATAACTATGCAGTTATTATATGGGGTAAGGGGAAATCTACCTTTTTTTCTTTTTCCTTATCAAAAACTTGTTTTTTGTTTAAGTATTTGAAATGCAATAGCATAAACCATATTATAAATCTTTAATGATTATTTTTAATAAAATAGAAAATTAACCAACTTGAATCTTTATTTCAATCTTAAAATTAACCATAATATTTACCCTAAGAAAAGTTCAAAACTTTTTTAGCAACTTTTATCACAAATGTTTTTTTCTTCTATTTTTTCTAATAGACATTCTAATTTACATTTCATTTCTTTTTTTATAGCATCATTTAAATCTTGATATGCATCTGTTTGATTTTCGCTCAATCCCGTTTCCAAACCTAATATTTTTCCATTGTCAAAAGTTACAATATTAGGAGCATAAATTCTTTTTTCATTGGTTGAAATAGAATTATTATTTTTATCCTTAATGGTATATTCTGTTAAAACATCATTTAAAATATTTAATAATTTATAATAACCATCTGTTCCTTTTTTAGTGGTAATTAATTCATTATTTTCATTAAATTCAATTGTATCTCTTATATTTTTAACATCAACATAATATATTTTTTCAATATTTAAATCATTGGCAACACTAAATAATGTCTCAATCATTGAACGACACCATGGACAATCACAAAATTCAAAATAAACAACACCTTTTTCTGATTTAATTTTTTCTAATATTTCATCTTCGGAAATATAAATAATGGGATTATTAGAACTTATATTTACACTTCTAGTTACTATTGTAATTCCATTTTTTTCTTTTTGACGGAAATATTTTAATTTTATTATCACTTGTTAAAAAGTTTTTTATTTCATTACTCATAGTATCACCTATTCTATTATAATACAAAAAAAGAAAATTTTATTTTTTTTCTTTTGTATCTTTATTATATGAATTATATAATTTCTTTTTTAATGTTATGGCTGCTTCTTTTAATTTTTTATCATTAACTTCATTTACCAAAATATTTAAAAATTCTTCTGGATTTTTAATTTTTTTTCTAGAAGCATCTGTTATTATAATACACCTAATTATTGAATCAAAATATTCTTTCCCTGGTAATGAACTATTTTTAATACTTAAAATTTCATCATAACTAGTTATTTCTCCGTTTAATACTCTATCAATTAATTCAATTGTCTTAGGATATATAATTTTAGAATATGATATATCATAACAATCTTCCTTATTTAATACTTTTTCCACTTCAATATTATGAATAATTGATTTTGATTTCATTAATTTTTTTTTAGCTTCATCAGAACTTATATTTTCTAGGTAAAAATTTTCTAATTCAAAATATTTTGTAATGATATCCTCTCTTATTCTTTTTAAAAATTCTATATCTACTTTAGTTTCGTAAAAATATATAAAATCTTCTTTAACATGAAACATTTTCATAATTTCCTCCCATTGATAAGCTATATTATACATAGTTTTTTATAATTATGCAATCTTTAAATATTCTTCTAATGTTAAATTATTAGTCATAATATATGTGGCTGCATCAACTCCTACATATCTTATATGCCATGGTTCGTAATTATATCCCGTAATATTTGTTTTTCCTTTTGGATATCTAATAATAAATCCATATTTGTAACAATTGTTTTGTAACCATTTACCGGCAGCTGTTTCCCCGTAATTATTATCTAGAGCTCCAACATCAAAAGCTAGTCCACTTTGATGTTCAGAATGTCCCGGTCGAGCCGATACAAAATCAGTTTTTGCATATCCTCTATTATTAATATTTCGATTATATATTGTTTTTTGTGATGAATATGAACGATATCCAGACACAGTTGGAATATTATGTCCAGCATTTAATGCGGCATTTTTCAAATTATTTAAATTACTGACAGCTTCATTATTTAATCCTGGATTATAGGTAGATGGTAAAGTATATTTTTTATTTATTATCAATATTCCTCTTATATATGTAGGACCAAAAATGACACCTCCATATCCATTTCCAGGTGGATATGTTGTAGAACTATCATAAATATAATCAACCACACTGATTAGTCGAGTAGTATTATTTGCATTTCCAAATGTATCTTCAACATTATATGTTAATTTATATTCACCATATTTAGATGTATCAACATTCCCTAATACCGTAACTTTATCAGTTATTTCACCATCACAATTATCTATTGCTGAATATCCTAAATCAGTATATTTTTTATTTTTTAAGACATATATCTTAGAATCTGATTTTAGAATAATATTTGGCTTTTCGTCATCAATATATGTTATGATCCTTTCTTGTTTGTTTTCGTTATTAGAACTATCTAAAACAGTATATTGAATGACATTGTTTTCTATTTTTTTTTGAACTTTATCGGTTATATCACCATCATAATTATCAACAGCATTATATCCTTCTTCGTTATATTCGTGGTTAGGACATAATTTAATATTTTTCTCACCATTTAAAATAATTTCTGGTTTAGTTTCATCTACAATTTTAATTTTTCGTTCAATACTTTTAGTTGTTAGTAGGGCTTTAATTGTATAAGTAATTGTGTATTCTCCTACTTTATTAACATCAATATTAGGGATAATCTTAACGTCTTTAGTTAAATCATTGTTTAAAAATTTTGCTTCATAACCTTCTTCATCATAGTTTGTCATTACTTCCAAACTTATAGTGGAATTACCCATTAATTTTAAAGTTAAAAAGGGATTATAAAGTAAAAATATTCCAAATAAAACAATAATTATACAAGTAATTAAAATTATTATTTTTAATTGACTATTTAAGACTTTTTTCATTTTACCACCTAATATAATTAGTATATCACATATTTAATAATTATGGTAAAATAATTATAGGTGAAAAAAATGTTTAAAAAAATTTATATTGAAATAACTAATATATGTAATCTTGATTGTTATTTTTGTGAAAAAAGTTTTAAAGAAAAGAGAGAAATGTCCTTAAATGAGTTTGAAGTAACATTAAAAAATATTGACCATTTAACAAATTATGTATACTTACATATTAAAGGAGAACCTACACTTCATTCAAATTTTGATCAAATATTAAGATTATGCAAAAAATATAATAAAATTGTTAATCTAACTACTAATGGAACTCTATTAAAAAAACAATTAAATGTTATTTTAAACAATGCTGATATAATCAGACAAATAAATATATCGGTTCATTCTTTTTTTAATATTAATTCCTATCTTGATGAAGTAATTGAAATAAGTGATTATTTATTAAATAATACAAATATTATTATATCATTACGATTATGGAATATCAAAAACAATTTAGAAAACGAAAACAATATACATTTATATGAGAGATTAATTAATAAATATAATATAGATAAATCATTATTATTAAAAAAAAGTATTAAAATCAAAAATAATTTATTTGTAAATAAAGATAATGTTTGGGAATGGCCTAAAATTAATAATACATATTATAATGATATAGGAACTTGTTATGGAACAATTGATCATATTGGAATTTTATCTGATGGAACAGTCGTTCCTTGTTGTTTAGATATGGATGGATTTATTAATTTAGGTAACATTTTTAACGAACCTTTAAATTCTATTATAGGAAAAGAAAAGTTTCAAAATATTCATAATGGTTTTAAATGTAACAAAAAAATATATGATTTATGTAAACACTGCAATTTTTTAGAAGAAAAAAACAAGTAGCGCCTACACTAATAGAATAATTAATTCATAATATATGATGGTGATATAATGAATTGGTTTATAAAGTTAAATGTAACTAATCAAGCTTTAATCGCAACTATAGGAACATGGTTAGTAACATGTTTAGGAGCTTCAATTGTATTTTTTTTTAAAAACATCAAAAAAAGTGTGATGGATGCCATGTTGGGTTTTGCTGCGGGTGTTATGATTGCAGCTTCATTTTGGTCTTTACTATCACCAGCAATTGATATGGCTGAAAATTTAAATATGATACCTTGGCTAATTGTAGTTTTTGGTTTTCTTAGCGGTGGTGGTTTTTTATTTATAGGTGATAAAATTTTTGAAAAATTATATAAAAATTATATAAATAACTCTTCATCGTCTTATAAACGAATAATAATGCTTATCTCTTCTATAACTCTTCATAATATTCCTGAGGGTTTAGCTGTTGGTATTGCTTTTGGGGCAATTGCTTATGGTATTGATGGTGCTACTTTATCTTCAGCATGCATGTTGGCATTAGGAATTGGTCTTCAGAATTTTCCAGAGGGAACAGCCATTAGCGTGCCATTATTACGTGAAGGAATGTCTAGAAAAAAAGCCTTTTTCTTTGGTCAACTTAGTGCCATTGTTGAACCAATTGCTGGTTTTTTAGGGGCATTATTTGTATTAAAAATGCGTTTCTTATTACCATTTGCTTTATCATTTGCAGCGGGAGCAATGATTTATGTCGTTGTTCAAGAATTAATTCCTGAAAGTCAGTCAAATGAAAAAAAGAGTCTAATGGCTCTTTGGACATTAATTGGTTTTTCCATTATGATGATAATGGATGTAGCATTAGGATAAAATTATTTTTTAATGTCTTTTATAATATAACTAGGTCTATTTTTTGTTTCTAAATAAACTTTTGAAATGTATTCTCCTATAATACCTAATGATAATAGTTGAACGCCACCTAAAAATGAAACTAATATAACAATTGTTGCATAACCTGGCACATCAATTTCAAATATTAACTTTTCAATAATTACTATTATTATATATATAAAAGATATAAATGAAATGATAATCCCACAAAAAGTAGATATTCGCAATGGTTTGTCCGAAAACGATATTATTCCATCGATTGCATATTTAAATAGTTTTTTTATATTATATGAACTAATCCCATTCTTTCGATTATTTGCTTCATAAGGCAAATATTTAGTATTATATCCTAACCATAAAAATATTCCCTTAGAAAAACGATTTTTTTCAGTAATCATCAACACACTATTTATCATTTTTCTATTTATTAATCGGAAATCACTGGCTCCAGGAATAAAATTCATATTTGACATTCGGCTTATTATTTTATAAAATTTTTCTTTTAATTTTCTAATTAAATATTTTTCTTTTCTATTTTTTTGATAATAAACCACACTGTCTATATTATCATCAGCAGAAATTGTTTCTAATAAATCGATAATTAAATCAGGATTTTGTTGACCATCGCCATCAATCATAATGGCATAATCACCATGACACTCTTTCAAACCTGCTAATAAGGCTGATTCTTTTCCAAAATTTCTAGAAAAATTAATAATTGTAATATTTTTGCTAAATATTTTATTTAGTTCTTTTAATGTGTTATCAAAACTACCATCATTAATATATATTAATTCAAAATCATATTTTAATTTTTGAATAATTTTATTAATATCCATATAAAAAGAATTTATGTTTTTTTCTTCATTATAACAAGGAATAATAATTGATACTTTTTTCATAATTACCACCAAATTTATTATATCAAAAAAATAGAATATAATCTATTCTATTTTAACTTATGATAAATTTTATTTTTATAAAACTTATTTTTTTTAAGTAATTCTTTATGAGTTCCACTTTCGATAATTTTTCCATCTGACATAACTATAACTAAATTTGATTTTTTTATAGTTGATAATTTATTTGTGATAAATATCATTGTGTATTCTTTTAATGAATGGCTTATGCTTTTTTCAACTAATATTTTTAAAGCTGAATCAATATCATTATCAGTTTCAAAAAATATTAAAATTTTAGGATTATTTAATATAACTTGTTCTATGTTTAATAATTTAACTTGGTCAGATGATAGTTCGATATTGTTGTCAAAAAAAATATTTTTTATATATTTTTCCCCCTGATAAACAGTTCCAAATACTTTTTTCAATTCATTTCTATCAATATCTTTTATATTGTATTTATCTAAGTAAATGTTACCACTATCTATTTCATATAAACGCATTAATAATTTCATTAATGTTATTGAATATTCTTCATCTGATCCAACTATTGCCACTTTATTACCTAATTTTATTTTTAAATTAAAATTATTAATAATTTGATTTTTTGATTCACAACTAAAACAAACATTATCAAAAATTATATTTCCTTTAATATCATTAATTGTAATATGACTAATAGGATTATTTATTTCTTCATCAATGTTTAGAAATTTAATTATTCTATTATAAGAGTATGTTGTTTCAGTAATTGCATTAATTATTTTTATAATGTTAGATTGCAATAGTAATATTATATATATAATTAATGTAACTATATATCCTATTTCTATTTTATTATTAATAACCAAATAACTTCCAATGATTAAAATAGTAATTATCAAAATATATTTAATAAATTTTAATACACATAAACTTATATTATATAAAAACAAATATTTATTATTATTGTTAGATAAATAATCATTATTATAATAAAATTTGTTTAACATCATATCTTTTATGTTATTTGTTTTAATTGTATCAAAGTTATTAATTGTATCGTTTATTTGATTATCTATGTTATTTAAACTTTTTTCTTTTAATTTATAATTTTTATTATTATTTTTAGATATCAATAAAATGATAGTTAAAAAAAACATATATATAAATAGAATAATAATCCCTAAAGAAAAATTAATTAATATGATTGATATAAATATTATTGGAGTAAATATTATATAATTAATTATTTCAATTAAAATTTTATTAAAATTTTTATTTATAATATTAACATCATTAATAATAATATTTAATATTTCATTGTGATTATTAGAATCATAATATTTTAATGGTATTTTTTCTATTTTGTTAATAATTTTATTTCCTATATTTAATACTATATCATTAGAAATATCTAAAATCATATCATTTTTTAAAAATAAAAACATTATACATAATAGATAAATAATTAATATAGTTATTATTGTTGAATCAAGAGAAGCATTATGGTATAAAGTGGTAATGATTTGACCAAATTTATATGAACTAATAACTATTAATATACTTGCGATTAAAGAAAATATGCTTGATATAATTAATTTTATTTTGTGAATTTTTAAATAATTTAATAAATCTTTTAAAATAATGCTTTTTATCATGATTCATCACCTTCTAACTGAGAAGAAATAATTTTTAAGTAAACTTCACATTTGTTTTTCAACTCATCATGTGTCCCTATTCCGGCTATTTTACCTTTATCAATAACAATAATCTTATCGGCATCTATTGCATCGGATAATTGTTTAGAAATAGTTATTATCGTTTTTAAAAATAAATAATTTTTAATATTTTTTTCGACATCACTGTCTATATTTGAAAAGGCATTATTAAATATAAATATGTCTGGATTTTTAATTATGGATCTTGCAATAAGAAATTTTTGTTTTTGAACTGAACTAATATTATTTGATAATTTATAATTGTATTTTTCTTTTTTGCTTAAGATATAATTTTTAATACCAACAAGTTCACAAATATTTTCTATTGATTCAGAAATTATTTTTTCATTTGACATTTTCAAATTAAATATAATACTTTCATTTATTATGCCAATATTTTCTTTTAAATAACTAATTTCTTTGTTTAAAATACAAAAATCTGTTTTTCTAACATCTAACCCATTTACCAAAATTTTTCCATTTGATACGTCATATAATCTTGTAATTAAGTCTCCAATAATATTTTTTCCATTATCAAAACCAGTAATTACTATTTTTTCACCGGTATTTATCACAAATGAAATGTTTTCCAAATCGTAATTAAAATTATTTGGATATTTAAAAGAAACATTTTTAAAAATTATTTCTCCACTTGTTTTTTTAACATTTCTTTGTTTGGTAATTAGATTAACCATTGTTGGTTTAACAATCAATATTTTTTTAATTTTTTTTATTGATATATACATCCAAGATAATTTATTTGCTGAACTGATTATTTTTAAATAAGAAACAATTAATATAATTACATATAAAATTATTGAGAAACCGGTTCCTATACTTATTTTTTGATTACATATAATTATAGTTATTAACACTAATCCTATGATTAATATAGATATTAGATCGAGACTGCATGTTATTAATTTTATTTTTTTATCCATTTTAAATTGATTAAGATAATTAATTTTAACTTTTTTAATAACATTGTCATATTTTTTAAATATATACATTTCAGAAATTATTTTTTTTATATTAAAATTATTTTCGTCTATTATTGTATTTATATTTGTATTTTGTGTTTTAAATTTTTTAAATATATAAATAAATATTAGTATTAATATTATAATAGTTATTATTAGTATTAATCCGGTTATAATATTAATTTTTAATATCCTTATTAATATAATAGGAGTAATAAGAATTATATAAATTAGATATATTATTTTTAAAAAACAATTATCAATATTTTTAATGTTATTATCAATGCCTTTAAAAGAATCACAACATCTATTTTCAATAATATCTTTTTTTGATAATAACATTAATTGGTTATATATATTAGTATATAGTAATTTTGATATTGTTTTTTGGATATTTAAAGATAAAAAAATTATTATTATTAATGATAATATAGAACATGTTAAAAAGGAAAATAAATATAAGCCCATCTTAAAAATATATTGTTTTTGAATATTATTTAATGATAATCCAATCTTTTTATATTCATTAATAATAAATTGATTAAAATTTATATTAGCATCATAATCATTATAACTTTCATTAATTATAGTATTATTATTCATGTTAAAAGACAAAACATTATTTTTTAATATTTCTCTTATTTCAATATCATTATTAGTTTCTTGAATGTAAATGTTTTCTTCTATTAATAAAGGATATTGCTTTATTAAGTCACGATATTCATCTTTTGGTAAATCTGTTTTCTTAATATTTTTATAACTAGCTAAAATAATTTTATTTTCTTCTTCAGTTAAATTTTTAATTAAATTATTTAATACTTTTTCTCTAATAACATGTGGACTTATATCATTAATACCAAAATTAGTTATACCTACATCAATGATTCTTTCTGAATACTTTGGAAGTAATAGAATACAAATAATATAAAAAAATAATAAAATTAATATTATTATTATTTTATATATAAAATTTTTTATTAATTTTTTCATTAACTACACCTTCTTTTAAAAAAGTTCATTGCGGGCTTTTTTATAAATTTTTATTATTAATAAACAATTTTTTAATGTTTTTAGTTGGCATTAATATTTCAACATTGGGTACAATTCTTATTACATATTCTTTTTTAGTTGACATTAGTTCTTCACCATCTACGCACCAAGATTTATTTGGCTTTTTATTAAACTTAATTTTCAAATTATTTGTTTTATGAAAATATAATCCCGGAACATTATTAATATCAGTAGTGCGCAAATAATAAAATGTTTTTAATAAATCTTCTTTTTTAGTTATATTACAAAAAATAACTTCAAATTGATCATCATCTAATTTTATATTTTTATAAAAATTATTAATCCCCGCAATTCTATTTGCATTAGAAATAAGTATCATGGAATATAATCCTCTATATACTTTATCATCAATATTATATGATAATTCATATAATGGTGTTTTGTCAAAAAAAGACTTAGCTCCTTCAAATAAATATGCCATATGACCTATTTTTCTTTTAATAGATCGTGGAGTTAAATAAGGGACATCTAAAAACTTTCCAAATCCACCCACATAAACAAACGGTTGATTATTAATTGTGCATATATCAATTTTTTTTACTTTACCAGTTAATAATAGTTTCAAGTTTTTTATCAAATTTTTTCCATAACCAAACATTACACCAATATCATTAGTTGTCCCAAGTGGTATATGGGAAATTAATAATGGTTTGGAACGCTCAAAATTTCCACAAACTACTTCATTAAAGGTTCCATCCCCACCGATGGAAATTACTAAATTAATATCATCACTTTGATTTTTAATTATTTCTTTAGCATGACCTTTATATTCAGTTTTAATAAAAGTTGGTTCGTAATTATATTCAAATAATATTTTATTAATCCGTTTACTAATAGATTGTTTTTTAGTTTTTCCACTATTTGGATTAAAAATAATTGTGCATTTTTTCATAATTTCAACCTCAACCATATTATAACATGTATTATATTAAACATAAAGGTTTTTTAATTTTATAAATAGTTATAAAGAAAAAAAATTAATTTTATTTAATTAATTTTTTTTTATAAACTGATACAATATTTTTTCCATTATTCTTACCATTATACATTGCTTCATCACTTCTATTAATAATGGTTTTTCTAGCTTCATTTATTGATAAATTAGATATTTCACTATATTCACAATCATCAACAAAATACAATCCAATACTTACTGTAAGATGTAATCTTCTTTCAGTATCATATTCTTTTAATCTAATACTACTAATGTTATCCATTAATACTTGAGCTTTGTTAAGACATATTTCTTTAGAAACGTTTTTTAACAAAACTACAAATTCATCGCCACCAATTCGACCAATAATATCTTTATTATCATGTTGCCTTGTGTTTTCAATAATTACATCACCTATCTTAGAAAGTAATTTATCACAATAAACATGTCCATAAGTATCATTTAATAATTTAAAATTATCAATATCAATAAATAAAACTCCAAAATTTTCTTTATTTCTAGTAATATAAATTAAATATTCATTAATGTAATTATTTGTAGCTTCTTTCGTATATAATTTAGTATCTATATCAAAACTCATTATGATCAGTTTTAAATACTTTATAAAAATATTCAATGGTCAATGGTTGTTTAGTATCTTCATCTATAACCGTTTTAACAATTCTTTTATAAAATTTTTCATTTAACATATAATATTCGCTATTATATGTTACACCATTCAATATTTCTTGATATTTCAAGAAAATGTTTTTATCTGTAGGTTCAATAATTTTTCCATCAATATCACGGACAACATAAAAAATTTCTTCAATTCCTTCAATTATTTGTTTATAAGTTATCATTTTTTCCTCTTTTTTTTATATTTTTTACTGCCCTTTTTATTCACATTGTAATTATAACATATTAAAATGTGAATAAAAAGAGTAATTTGTCGAATCTATTGGTAAATTTTACCAAAAAAAATATAAAAAAAAGTAAAAAAAAATATCCGCAATGACCTATCTTAGCTTACACTATTGTCGGCGTAGAAATGTTTAACTTCTGTGTTCGGGATGGGAACAGGTGAACCATTTCGCAATAATCACGGATATACAAAATATATATTTATAATTATTCCTTGAAAACTAAGATAATATGATTTTTACAAACAATTTATTAAATAATGAGTGGTTAAAACCTCAATCTATTAGTATTAGTCCGCTCAATGTATTACTACACTTCCACTTCTAACCTATCTACCAAATAGTCTATTTGGGATTTTACTTGTTTAAAACAATGGGAAAACTCATCTTGGAGAGGGCTTCACGCTTAGATGCTTTCAGCGTTTATCCCTCCCGCACATAGCTACTCTGCACTGCCACTGGCGTGACAACAGATACACCATCGGTTCGTCCTTTCCGGTCCTCTCGTACTAGGAAAAGCTCTCCTCAATTTTCTAACGCCCACTACGGATAGAGACCGAACTG
>CAYVSY010000030.1:0-12746 GCA_964454255.1 uncultured Muribaculaceae bacterium | reverse complement strand
ATTATACTATAATTTTAACTTTTTTAATATACATTTATGCTATTGCATTTCAAATACTTAAACAAAAAACAAGTTTTTGATAAGGAAAAAGAAAAAAAGGTAGATTTCCCCTTACCCCATATAATAACTGCATAGTTATTATTATAATAGTTGTTTTCTAGTATAGATCAATATACTAGTGATAATTTTTCTTCCATCTGTAGTCAGATAATACTTATTTTTTCTAGCTACTTTTTTTATGATTCCATGTGCTTTTAATCTAGATAAAGTTCTAGTTGTTTTATTAATTGTTTTTTTATCTTCTGAGTTTTTATAAAGGTTCTTTCTAATAAACTTGTTGCTAAAGCCATTAATCAGATATTCTCCTTTAGATATTTCAGAAAATAAATTTAAAGTATCTTCGTTTAAAATATTTAAAGCAGAATAAAACTTATTATTGCTTTCTTTTCTAGAAGATATTTTTTCTATTTCTTTTAAAGGGACTTCATCAATATTTATATTTGGTAAAGCATCAATGTATCTTTTGGTAATACTCTTACTAATTTCAACATACCTGTATAAATTAGAAATGCTTTTACCCATTGGAATCCATTCTTTGGTTTCTGTAATCTCTCCAGTTTCATCATTCTGTTTAATTTTAAGCACTTTAAAATATCTTGGATTATTAATAGTTACTTCAATTCGTAAATTGTTTCCTTTATCATACATTTTAATTTGATTATTATTAATTTTAAATTTTATTTGGTAACCTTGATACCTGTGTCTTAAATCTGAAAACAATTCATACAAACCTCCATGAGTAGTTATGCATATGTAAACATGGAATAAAGGATTTATCCTGAGGTTCCGATATTTGTAGCATAGACTACATTACGGCCTTGACCGTTTTAAAATTTGTGACTGAGATCACGTAACAGTTATTATACTGTTTTGGCAAACTATTTCAAGGAGGTTTGTCTTTTTTTTGATTTTTTAGATAGTTAGGTTGCGGACATGGTCTGCCGTATGTTATAATATTTTAAAGAGGTGAAATATGATATTTAAATATATTCCGGATGGCGTATGTAGCAGAGAAATGATTTTTGATATTAATAATAATGTTATTAATGATATTAAAATTACAGGAGGTTGTCCTGGATATTCACAAGGACTAATTAAATTATGTATAGGCCAAAATATTAATGAAATTATAAATAAATTGAAGGATATAAAGTGTGGTTATAAAGATACTTCTTGTCCTGATCAAATCACAAAAGCATTATTAAAGTATAAAGAAAACGCAAAATAAAATGCGTTTTTTATTCAAAATAACTATTACCAATGAATTCTCTTAAAATTGATATTTTGGGAACATCATCACTAGGAACAGGTAAAACAAATTTTAATAATTCTAATAGTCTAATGGCTGTTAGATATTCAGGATCATCTTCTTTTATTGAATATAATAATGGTTCTGCATATGATTTAATAACACATAATTCATAGGCTAAAAAAGTATTAAATACAACATCGGCTTCGTCTTGGTATGGAAAAACATATTTTTCTTCACCTCTTCTAACATCAGCCCAATTATTAATAGTTTGACTGGCAGAATATCCTCTCGTTCTGTAATCACGAACTAGTCTTCTAAGTAGTCTAATATCAGTTATATTTATTCGATTAACATTATCAACATTTAAATAGGCTAATGGACTTATATAAATTTTAAATTTATTTTTTTTAGGAATTTCAGTCGTCAAATCTTCATTTATCGCATGCAATCCTTCAATAATTAAAACACTATTAGTTTCCATTTGAAGTGGTTTATTGAATATTTTTTGTCCTTTAATAAAATCAAAGGTTGGCATAATAACTTTTTGTCCTTTTAATAGTTTACTTATATGATCATTAAATAATTTAATGTCCAATGCTTTAATATTTTCAAAATCATATTTACCATTTTCATCTTTTGGTGTTTCTTCTCTAGATAAAAAATAATCATCAGTAGAAATAGGGATAGGATTTAATCCTAATGATTTTAAATATAATGATAATTTTTTAGAAGTTGTTGTTTTACCAGATGATGATGGACCAGATATTAAAACAAATTTTATATTATCTTTATTTAGAACTATTTTTTCAGCAATACTAAGTAATTTATAATCTTGCATAATTTCACACAAATTAATTAAATCACCAGCTTTATTATGAACAATGTATTCATTTAAATCTCCTAAATTATTTATATTTAGAATATTACCCCAAGTAGAATATTCATTTATACTATCAAAATATTTATTATGATGTGTGTATCGAACAATGTTACCATCATCATAAATTGAGGGAAATCTTAAAACTAGTCCATTTTCATTAACTAGAGATAAATCAAAATATTTTAATACCGAAGTATCATTGGGTAATTCACCTATTATATAGTTATACAAACCATCAAATTTATATAAAGTAATATATGGGGAGGTATTATAAAATAAAGTTTTTGCTTTATCAAATTTTTTGCACTTTTTAAAAAAATCAATTGCCTCCATACGAGATGTTTCTATTTTAATAAATGGAACTTCTTTTTTTACTTTTTCTTTCATTAATTTTTTTATACTATCCAACATTTCTATGTTAAGTTTTGAATTTATTTCGCAATAAATACCTTTATCAATTGAATATCTAACTCGAACAGTTACATCTGATCCAAGGATATCTTTAACACAAGAAACAAATAAATATATAAGACCTGTTTCGTATATTTTATTACCATATTTACTGTTGATATCAAAAAGAGTAAGAGTCCCATTTTTAACTAAACTGTCGTTATAATTAACATGTTGATTTTTAAATTTTGCGCATATAATATCATGCTTATAATTTTCTTTAGTATTTTCTAAAATCTCATGTAACTTAATACCTTTTCTATATTCTTTTTCTTCATTATCAATTCTTATCGTGATTGTTTCCATAATATCCCTCTATTCTTATATTTATATTTTAACAAATTTAAGACAATTTGTCACATATTATTTGGTATATTTACATAATTATATGTTTATTATAAATATGGGTGATGAAAATGAATTTGGTTCCAATTGTGATTGAAAAAAGCTCATTAGGTGAACGAAGTTATGACATATATTCTAGATTATTAAAGGATAGAATTATTTTATTAACAGGTGAAATTGATGATAATGTAGCTAATAGTATTGTTGCACAATTACTTTATTTAGATAGTATTAATAATGATGATATTAATATTTATATTAATTCTCCTGGTGGGGCAATTACATCGGGAATGGCTATATATGATACGATGAATTTTATTAAAAGTGACGTTTCTACCATATGTATAGGGATGGCTGCGTCAATGGCATCTATTATATTATCAAGTGGTAAAAAAGGGAAAAGATTTATTTTACAAAATGCTGATGTTATGATTCATCAACCGTTAGGTGGTGCTCAAGGCCAAGCAACAGAAATAAAGATTGCGGCTGAAAGAATATTAAAACTTAAAAATAAATTAAATTTTATTCTTTCTAAAAATACAAATAAAACTTTAAAACAGGTTGAAAAAGATACAGAAAGAGATTATTATTTGGATGCCATTGAAGCTCTTGATTATGGAATAATTGATAAAATATTAAAAAGCTGAATATGGAATGTGACCCTCGAAATAAGGATCACTTCATTTATTCAGTTTTTATTCAAAATTATTAACTTTTTCATTAAATTTATTTATTAAATCTTGTAGTTTTGTAAAATTAACTTCAATTTCTTTTTTAGCTAAATCTATTTTTTCTTCCTGAGCTTTTTTTATCATTTCAAATTCTTTTTTAGCTATTTCGATTTTTTTCTTTTCATCATTTATGTATAATTCAAAGTTACTTTTATCATTTTCTAATTTTTTGTTTGATATATTTAAATTTGTTTTAATTGTTTTTAATTCTTCAATATAACTATCAAATCCATCGATTTTTTTTGACAATTTATTAAAAATATCATCAAAATTGGTTAAGACATAACTATCATTTGTTTTAGGCATTGTTTTATTTTCCTTTTTATTAAATACTAATTTATATTGTATCCATAATTGTTTGAACGACTTAATATTTTTAGGTCCGGGAACTCCTTTTTCAAGATAATTAATTGTATATAATGTTTCAATATCATTTGATTCTAGTGGTTTTACAAAAAATACTGTTTCATATAATTCATTAGCTTTAGAACCTGATTTTTTAATAGAAATATTGTAATATTTTTTTAAGCCTTCAATGACATTGTCACTTACTTTAGCTATTTTTAAATTTTCTAAGATGGAAAAATTAATATTTGATATGTCTATCTTTTTTATTTCACCAAGCATACTAATCTAAACTCGCTTCCGAATATTTTGTCATTTCACGCATAACATTTTTTATTTTTGACCATTCTTCTTCATTTTGAATATTTGTTAGGAATTGCTTTTGACCATCTTTTTCAATTTTACCAGAATATATAATAGTATTATTATTTTCATCTTTTTCATTTTTAGTATAAATAATATATGATCCATTATATCCTTCAATTTCAAAAGCGCATAATAATTCTACATCAACACTTTCACCTAATTCGTTTATCAATGTAATCATTTTGGTGGAACCCATTTTATCCTCCTTATCTTACAATAAAGTATATCCTTTTTATTTGACAAATATGTCTATTTTTATGTTTTATGGACAACAAAATGTCGACAATCAACTGCACAATTACATTGTAAATACTTATCTTTTTCATTATAATTATTAATTGGTTGAACTTTAGGATTGGTTGAATTATAGAAACCTTTTAATCTTAGTTTTCCATACGCTATATCACCTAATATGTAATCATAATCATAAAAATAGTCAGTGCATTTTTCTTTAAAGTCGTTTTCGTTAAAGGCATCTTTATAATTATCAATTAACTCATATTCATTATCATGGACAATTATTTTATTCATTGCTGTCATCTTCTTTCATATATTTAATTTTATATGCATCAGCTTGTTTTTTATATTTATCTAGATTAGTATTTGAATTATTCCAAGTAATAAATCCATCAGTTAATCCAGCATCAAACAAGCCTTGTATTTCGTTTTGGATTTCATCCGCATTATACTCCATTCCATATTTTGAATTATATGCTTCTATCCATGTTCTAACTTTGGCTGGTGAAGTTGTCCAATTTTGACGTTTTACGGCTTCTTTTCCCCATGCATTCATTATTTTGTATGGTTCATTCCATGGTTTAGCTATTCCATATGAATTGGCCGAAAAATGGTCAGGATATGGCATACCACATATAACATCGACAACATTTGATATTGCCGGCCAATATTGACCATAAGCTGTCATATAATTACCATTGGTTGATTCGCCAAAAACATCAACTGAAACATAAACATTCAATTTATGTATTTCATCAGTGGCATATTGTAAAAAGCGTTGAATAGCTTCAGCTTTATCTTCATTATATTTATTTTGCAAATCAATAAGATTAGCTTTTGATTGCAATTTATCAGGAAATCTAACATAATCAAAATTTATTTCATTAAATCCCATTTCAGTTATCGCTTCCTTAGCAAGTTCTACATTGAAATACCATACATCTCTAGCATATGGGGTTGGCCAGTAAGCATTATTGTGATAATACGGTTTACCTGTGTCAATGGATTTAATAGCATTTTCTTCATGATCTTTTACGTAATAACTATCTTTAAAAACAGTTATTCTACCTACAACATAAAATCCAGCATCTTTTAATTTTTTGATGGCGTTCTTATACTCATCAAAAGAATTATTAGCTTTTTTATAATTAGTAGGAGATAATTCTTCCATTACTTTTGATTTATATCCTGGCATATTATCATCTTTAATATCAACAACAAATGTATTAATATTTGTTTCTTTAGCAAATTCAATATATGAATCAACTTTTTTTAATACGCTAGAATTATTATTTAAATATAAGGCATAGACTGATTCTGGCATTACATTGTTAGAAAAGTTTGGCTTATTAACTGGATAATAATCTAAATTTAAAGCATTACCCCCTCCATATGTATCTTTAATTTTTTCATGAATTACATCTAATTCATCAGCATTATAATTAGCCTCTGCTAATTCTTTTGTCCACGTTAAATATTTCCCATAAACGTATCCATTAATATCTGAATTTTTCACATGATAAATATCAACCGTTCCGTCAGATAATATCTTGTTATAGGATACAATTTCCACTTCTTCACCTTTTTTAATTAATCCAATAATTTTGTTATCCGTTTCACTGGTTAATACACTAGCTGCCGTTTTAACATATAATTTTGTTTCTAAAATAGTTTTTTCTTGTTTCTCAACAATGTTTTCTTTTTTAATTAAGTATGTATTAGAATCTTCATTATATTTTATATATGTATTACCATTGCCGTCAGAAACAGTGGAACTCATTTTTACTTTAATTGAACTGCCTCGAGTTAACTCTTTGACTGGTTCAAAATTTTCATTAAATATGGTAGTGATATTGGTTGAACTGGCTATATACATTGTTTTGCTTGGAACAATTAACTTTATTATTAAAATTAATAAATATATTAAAATAACTAAAATAATTCCTGCAAGCACAATATTTCTAATATTTAATTTCTTTTTTTTCTTCTTATTCACTTTATCACCTATCTTTTTTTAATTATATCATATAAATTAAAAAAAGTAATTATTTCAATTACTTATTTTAATGCTAATTCATTATTTTCCTTTACTATAAAGGAATATTTTAATTTTTTATTCATAGCTTCATTTTGAGTGGTTGATTTTAACCAAATGTAAAACTGTATATCAATACTACTATTTTCTAATATGATATTATTATATAATTCATAATAATTATATTGTTCATCTTGAATATCAATTTTTTCTTTAAAATTATAGGCGTCATCATTAATAGAATAATTTAAAAATTTGATATCCAATGTGCTATCTTTTTCAACTCGTAACAATAATGTATAATTTTTTAGGTTGGAACTTTTATTTTTTAAATTTAATATTGTTTTATCGCCTTTTTCCAATGCAAAATCTTCTGTCATCGGAAACAAAGTATCCGAACTACTATGAATTTCTGTTAATTCAATTGATCCAACACTATTCATATTATTGGCTGCCATTGTTAATTTTATACTGCTATTTTTTAATATTGGCACAAAGATAAGTAAAAACAATGATAATGTTATTATTTCAATAACTAATTTTTTTATTTTCATTTCCATAACCCCCATTATTTCATGAATTAGTCTATATATTCAGCATATATTTTTATTAATCCTTTAAACTTTTTCTTTTGATTTTCATTTGTCATTTCTGAACTTAACCAAAATTTCAAATTAAATTCAACTTTTTCTAATGACGATATTCTTCCTTCCATTAAAATATAAGTATTTTCTTTAATAGCCGTTCCATCTTCTAAACTACCAGTCATTTTATTTGTATTTTTTAATATATTGGTGAATGGTTCAGAAGAACCAGATTTAATGTTATATTTAATTAATGAACTATCTAATTTATTTTCTATCGTCATATCTTCTTCTACAACAATTCTATATTTTAAGTTATATGAACTTTTATTAGTTAAATTAAATTCATATGGAATATATCCGTCTTTGCTTTTAGAATAGTTATCTAAGGCATCTTCATCAGTTATTGGTAAAAAACCATTCAAGTTAATTGTTTCAGAGTTATTAGTATATTCAATAATAGTATAAACATTTACATTATGTTTCCTACTACTATTATCCCACACAGCTGATAAAGAAAAATAGATGCCAATAGTAAAAACAAAAATACATATAAACATTAAAATTATAAGTAGTATTTTAGCATACTTTCCTTTAAAAAACAAGTATTTGTTGTTTTCATTTTTTTCTTCTTCAAGAACAATTAGCTCTTTTTTCTTTTTTTGGACCTTAAACTCATTTTTCATATTAACCTCTTTTTTGTTTTACTTTTTTAATAATTACTCTTATTAATTTAAATATATCAAATGATAAAACAATCAATGCTGGAATTAGTATTACAAATATCCAACCACCTTGTTGAGCTAAAAAGTATTGTATATAGCCTAATTTAGGAATATCAACTATTACATTTCCTATAACATTATTATAATTAACTAAAACTTCATCAGCTACATTATTATTATCACCTTTTGTTTTAAATTTGTAATTTTTAGTTGATTCATCAATAATAGGATCTTCTATTACTCTATGGGTAATAATTGTTCCTGCAAATCTAGGGTCTGATGATATGAAAGTAATTATATCATCTTTTTTTATCTCTTCTTTATTTCTTTTCTTTGTAATAACTACATCATTAACCATAATTGTAGGTTCCATACTACCCGTTAAAACAACATAAGCGTTATATTTACTTGGTGAATAATCACCTTGACTAGCTCTTATTTTAATATCGGCGAAATATATTAATAATGTTACACCAACAAGTAATAGCATTGTAAAAATGCTATACGAAATAACTGTAACTAACTTTTTGAAAAATTTATTTTTCTTGTTCACTATTTTTACTTTATAATGTTTAACATTTAAATTTTTTATAAAGTTATTATTCATTTCAGCACCTTCTTACTTTTGATTTTCTTGAATAGAATATGCTGTAATAGTTCCTTTTAAAACTTTATTTTGTTGACTATCATCTGCATCTTCATCTAACCATATTAATAATGAATATGAAGCATTTTTTTTGGCTTCTAATTTAATATCATTAAAAAACACAACTTTTTCATTATTAATATTACCAGTTTTTATTATATTATTAGATTGATCATATAATTTATAGTGAACTATATCATTTTTATAATTGTTACTAATTATATCTATATATGTTTCTAAAATAACATTCCCTGTTCCAACATTATCAATTTTAAATGTATTTTTATATGCATGACTCACATCATTAACATTTTGTGGTTCTTCAGTTGGAGAAAGAGTAGTATTAATTATTTCGGTATCAGAATAATTAATTTCAATACTTCCCGTTTCAATAATAACTTCATTTATATCTTGAGTGCTTAATATCCACGCAAAAGATGCACTTATTATTGACAGCAAAAATATTATAGGAATTACAATAGTAAGGACTAAGGCATTTTTAACCGTTTTTACATCGTATTTATTATTCATTATTATTCACCTACTATAATGTTAACAAAATTTATCAAAAAAAGCAATATTTATTTAAAAAAAAGTAGAGTGTTAAGCTCTACTTTCTACACAAATTATTAAATTAAACTAAGCTTGATTAGTTTGTGTTCCTGTTACACTAATAGTTCCAGTTAAAGTTTTACCTTGACTGGCATTTGTAGCAGTAGTATCTAACCAAATAAGTAAAGTATATGTTTTACTTCCTACAGTTGGAGTTAATGTTAAACCACTAAATAAATCTGTGGTTCCAGTTGCAGGAACAGCAGTTGCGACTGTTACAGCAGTAGCGCCATCATATACAGCATACATTATTTTGCCTTCTTCAAAAGTATTTGTAGTTACTGTTAAAATACCAGATAATTTTGCATCTAATGTTCCTGTATTAGATACAGTGAAAGCATTTTTGTAACATACATGATCACTTCCAACAGCAGCACAAGTTGCATCTGATGCTGGAGCTGTTGCAGGTTTTAAATTGTCTGCAGCAACGATTGTTCCATCTGCATATGAAATTGTTAATGTTCCAGATTGAACAGTAGTTCCACCAGTAGCTTGACTAGCTGTTGCAGAGAACCATGCAAATGTAGCACCAATAATTGCTACTACTAATGTTGCAACTCCAATTACACCATAAAACAAACCTTTTCCGTTTCCGTTTTCCATAATTTCTATCCTCCTTACTATCTAATGATATCAAAAAAAAAGACAAAAGTAAATAGGTATTTATGTCTTTTTATGTAATTCTTATTTATTAATTTGATATGTTTCAACTTTTAAAGATGCTAAAAAATTTTTATTTTGAATTTCATTAGATGTTAAATTCCCATCTAACCATAAGAATAAGGTATATGTTGTTTCTGTTAATGATAAAACTTCTTCTGTTAATAGAACTGTGGGAGAATTAACTATTGTATTTTCAAAATCACCACTACTTATTGAATTTTCCTCATTTCCACGATAAAGTTCCCATTTAAATGCTTTAGACTTTAATTCATCATCTAACAATGAAAAAGTTAATAATAATTGATATTTAGCATTTAGACTAGAACTATTTTTTTTAATACTTATACTAGTATTAAGACCATTATTTTTATTGATACTTGGAGTTAAAACACCTCCTATAATATCTGTTCCTTTGTTATACACGATATTAAAATTTCCTGATTGAATAGTCGTCCCACCTGTATTTTGATTAACACTGGCAACAAAAAATGAATATGTTGTATAAATAATTACTGTGCATAAAGCCAAGATTCCTATTATTAATAAAATTAATCTTTTATTTTTCATGAATTACCTCCAACATATATACTAGCTTGAATTTTTCCACTAAAACTTTTATTCATAAGATTATTTTGATTATTCTCATCATCACTTAACCATATTTTTAGAGTCCATGAATTGGTAGTGCTTTCTGTTCCACTTAAAATGTTTTGAGTATAAATTATCTTTTCAACATCCGATCCTATACTAGAAAAATCACCGGTTGCCATAACAACACTATCTTTTAATAATTGATATTTAAAATTAGATATTTTTAATTCATTTGCTATTGCAATGTCTATTATTTTAATACTAAGACTTGTATTAATATTCATTTTTCCTAAATTTATATTAAAATTATTGAAAGAAGCTCCTAAATCAGATATTGAATCATTGATTGGAACAGCATTATCTAAACTAATAATATCAGTTTCTTCAAACGATATTTTCATTGCTTCTTCTCCTAGAGATTCAATAACTATTTTCGTTTTATTATTGGCAACATACCAAGCATAACTAGCTCCAATCATAATTATTGTAATAACTAATACTGTAAGAGAAAAAATTGTAACTAATTTTTTATAATCTAATTTCATTGTAATCACCTATATTCTATTATTAGAATATCATATTTTATAACTATTATCAATAAATTTATAAAAAAAATATTAGAACCACTCTAATATTTACTTAAAATTAATCTTCAATTATTTTTAAATTAGGAATTATTTCTTTTAAATATATTCCTATTCTTTCTGATTTAATATTTTTTAACAAATCATTTTCATTTATTTCTAAGAAAGTTTCATTTTTATAATTATAACAATAATGATGCAAATTATCACTAATTAAAATAAAGTGTTCACGATTATTATATATGTTATTAGCATATAAATTATTAATACTAATATGATTTAGAGGAATATACTTATTAAATATCATTTCATATATAATTCCTAATTCAACAGCTCCAATATTTTTAACGTCAATAATATTTTGTGTTTTTAATAATAATTCCATTAGTATATTATCAGAACTATAATTTATATTTTGTCCTACTTTTTCTATTATTTTATCACTATAATTATTATTAATATATTTAATTTTTTTATCCATTTCATATTCGTCATTATAATTTCCAAAAAATCTTGTTTGAAAATTACCTTGAATATAAGGGACATCTTGTGTTATATCACATATTATAGTTATTGGATTATTATCGACCATTAAATTTATTTTGTTTTTTTTATATTTATAATTATTAGTCTCAATTACTTCACAATTAAGTCCAACAAGGGAACACAAATATGTAAAGGTTTTAGTATATGAAATATTAGTAGCTTTTTTGTTAGAAAGTGCACCCCAAACATTATTAATAGTATTAATATCATTAAAACAAAATGCATCGTTTTTTTCAGTCATTATATTAATATCATATTTTAAGGTTTTAGCTAATTTAATATATAAATATTTGCATAATTCTAAATCATTTAAATTAGATGGAATATTTTTAATAATATCATCTAAAACTTTTTCGCCATTTATAAATGTTTCATAATCAACATAAATATAACCATTAATATCAGAATATGAATATTTGAAACCATTTTCTACTAAATAATTATTTATATCAATATTTGGATGTTTAATATCTATATTAATATATTCTGTAACAGAGTTATTCTCTATTTTTTGAACATCATCAATAGATAAAATATTTAATATTAGTGGATACTTTGTATTCATACTATCACCATTATAATTATACAACGATTTTAAATTATTTTAAATATTCTTTACATATTATTTTACATATTATCTAGTTTAAATATTTTGTTTTGATAATCCTTAACATAATATTTAATATTTTTTAGTCCTTTAGTAATTATAACATGGCCTTCTTTTTCTAAAAATTTTTTTTGTGCTTCTATGCCACCTGGGTATTTTGAATTTAATTCACCATTTGATTTTAATGTTCTCCAATATGGGGTAATATCATTTTGTCGTTGATGGCTAGCCCAAGCACATATATTTATAAATATTCCCGCTGTTAGAGGGCAAGTAATTTCAACATTGTTTTTTTGAGCAAGATAGGTTCTTATTTCATTTGTGGTAATTATATATCCCATAGGAATTTTTTTCATAATATCATTATATTGAATTGGTGGGGCAATTACCATTGTTGATCCACCCCATTTTTTAATTCCTTTTTCATCCTTTATTTCTACTATTTTAGGCATATCTTTATTATTATTCATCATAGCATTAAAATCTT
>CAYVSY010000029.1:0-12822 GCA_964454255.1 uncultured Muribaculaceae bacterium | reverse complement strand
GGTTTGTTATTATATAATAAAAGAAAGGAAAAATCAATTAGGAATAAATTTCATTTCTTTTTGAAACGAACGATTGAGCGTCCGTCATGGTAGTTATAATGAAAATAATTGAAAGAGAAAATTATTTAAATAAACTTATTAAAGTTATTAGGATACCTGATATTAAGGTAATAACAGAAATAAGAAGAAGTAGTAAATCAAAATTATTATAGGAATTTAAAAATTATATTCTTTATAATAGGAAAAGAGTAAATATAATTCATATAAATTATAATCTACCAATATGATACATATAATAAATTAATTTAGAGGTAATACAATATTAACGATTGTTCCTTTATCTTTAACCGAGTAATAATTCAATTCGCCGTTATGACCTTTTATTATTTCATTTGATAAAGCTACACCAATTCCACTACCCTGCTTTTTTGTTGTCCAAAAAATATCTTTTACTTTGCTCAATTCTTCTTCAGTCATCCCTATGCCATTATCTTTAATGATAATGTGAATGTAATTGCCAATAGTTTTTAATTTTATATTTATATAACCAGCATTAGAAATTGATTCAACACTGTTTTTTAAAATATTTATTAGAACTTGTTTTAACCTGTTATAATCTCCTTCCATTAATATTTCTTTATTAATCATTTTATATTTAATATTAATGTTTTTATTTTTTATTAATAATTGTATGCTTTCATATACTTCTTCAACGATCATATTTATGTCAATTAATTCTTTATTAATTTGTATTTTATTTAATTCAACAAAATCATTCATTATATTTAAACTTCTATTTATTTCTTCTTTCATAATGGTTGTATATTTTAATATTTTTTTTTGGTCATTATAATTAAACATATCTAGATATCCTTTACATACGGCTAAAGGGTTTTTAATTTCATGAGTTAATTTAAATAACGCATTTTTTATATCTTTTTCTTTTTCTAAATCTTGTTTAACTTTATATAAATTATTTATTTCATTGTTTATATTCAACAAATGTAAAACTAAAAAGGATACACTATAAAATATAACGGCAACGATAATCATATTAAATATTTCTCCAACATTATTCACTTTTTGACAATTATAAAAATATTCAAATGATAAAATGAATGCTTGAATAACCGCAATTGTATTAATTAAATCACGATCATTACCATGTTTTTTATTATTTACTTTATATACAATAAAATATAATATATATTTTATTATTAAAATCTCAAAATTATTTTTTAATATAATTGAACTATATATAATTATAAAAATAGATAAAATTATTCCAAATTTTTCTTTCTTTCTTATATACGCAACAACAATTGGTATATTACAAAATAATAATGACATTCCATTTATTCCCGTAGGACCATATTTAAAACATAGATATATTGAACTTACTAAGGCAATGAAGAAATATATGTTATCTTCTTTTTTAATTTTATCATTTTTATATGATGAATATATCATATATATTAATATTGGAAATAAGGTAAATGTCACATTAACAATAATTTCATCAAATATCTTCATAGTATCACCAATGATATAATACTATATTTATTTGTCGAAATTTGTCGAAATATAAGAAAAGATGACTAATTTTGTCATTTTAAGTCATCAATATATTTTTTTAAATCTTTGGCATTAACACCTAATATTACTTTTAATTGATTATCTATTTCAACTATTCCTTTGGCTCCTAGTTTTAATATACCTTCTTTATTAGCTTTAGTTATATCTTTTAAGCTAACTTTAAAACGAGACATATTTACTTCGCTGGATATTATGTTATCTTTTCCACCCAAATATTCTACTAGTTTATTTAATTCTATTTTTAAATCTTTTTTATTACTCTTTACTATCGCAAACGCAATTATCAATAATATTACAATTATTATTATATATTGATAAAATTCCATTTTTTCATCTCCTTAAATATATTATACTATAAATTTATGATTTTTTAAAATAATTATTTATTTTTATATATACATAAATTATAGTTATATAAAATATAATCAATATTACATTTCCTATAATACCATTCAATATTTTCATAATTAAATATTGAGTAATTAATAAAATAGTAATTAATATTATACTTTTATATACAATATCTAATGTTTTTTCAAATCCTTTATTAAGATTTAATTTGTATTTTTTATTTATATAATATACTCCTATAAAAATACTAACTAGTAATGAAATAATTATTGAAAATATTGATCCATATACTAACGAATAACCCATTCGATAAAATGATTCAATCATAGGGACTATAATTATTATATTACTAATAAGTCCTACAATTAAAAACTTATTTACTTTTTTAGGGTTTTTAAAAGAAATAATTAATTTTAAAGTTATATAATATATAGAATAGACAAACATTAATATAACTAGTAATCCTAAAGTGATTCGATTATCATTAAATACTAATATTGATATAGGATACGATGCAAAACATATTATAATGACTAATGGAAATAACTTGACAATATATTTATAATATATTTCTTGAATGTTCTTTTTTAAATCGTTTTCTGATAAATCATTTAATTTTTTTAAATATTTTTTTAAGGTATTAATTAATGGAATAAGAAAAAATCCAGTGAATATTATCATGTAAAAATATGTATTGGTTATAATGTTTGATTTTATTAAAATGGAATTATATTTTAAATAAGATTTATATACTAAAATTATTGATATATATAAGTAACTATATTTAACTATATCAATTAATGATATATATATATTTGATGATAATATTTGATTTATATCTTTTTTATAATTATATATGGATTCTTCTTTTGATTTTTTTTGATTATTTATATTTTTACTTACTATAATTGATATTGTATATAAAATTATTAATATTCCAGAAAATAATGGACCTAATGACAAAATTAATATTTTTGTAAATTCGTTTATTTTTAAAATATTAAAAATTAGAAATATCATACATATAAAGTAGGTAACATTAATTAAATAGAATAATATACTTAATTTTGGCTTTGGTTCATATAGATTTAGATAAGAATTTAAAATATTTAATGTCGGCGCAACCCAAATGCTTGATCCAAATGATATAAATATTAACCATAAATAGTCTAATTTTAAATATGAGCTTAATAATAATCCTAATATAAATATAACGATTATTATACATAAATTTATTTCAATTATTTTTATGATTATTCCTGTTGTGAATTTTTCTTCTGTATATAGATAACCACAATCGTGATATTGTTTAATTATATTATTTGTTTTAATATGTTTAAAAGTGCTTACTAATATTAAATATAATAATAAAGATATAATATATATAATAAAATATTCGCTATTTATAAAAAAACTTGTTGGGATAATTAAAAGAATTAATAATATTATTAATAGACTACTCATCGTAAATCACCTATTTTTATTTTAACATGAAAAAAAAAAAACAACAATACTAATGTATTGATGCTTTCTTAAATTCTAAGCGAAGTTTATCGGCTAGTGTTACAATGAATTCCGAATTAGTTGGTTTAGCTTTATCAATATCAACGCTGTGTCCAAATATTTCTTCCATAAAATCCCAGTTTCCTCTGTTCCAGCTTACTTCTATAGCATGTCTAATGGCTCTTTCAACTCTAGAAACGGTAGTATCAAATTTACTAGCAATATCTGGATACAATTCTTTTGTTATACCACCAATTATTTCTGGTTTATTATATAACATGTATATTCCCTCTCTAATATATTGATATCCCTTTATATGAGATGGCATTCCTAACTCATGAAGCATTTTAGTAATAGAAATTTGTAAATTATTATGGTATAAATTGATACTACCTTTTTCTACAAAGTTAAATGTTTCTAATATTCTTTTTTCTAAATCTGTTAAATCAAATGGTTTTAATATATAATAATTAACTCCATATTCACTAACTTTCCTTATTACATCAGGGGTATTATAACTTGTTTCTACAATAATTTTAGGATTAATGTTTCTGTTTTTTAACTCTTCTAATACATATAACCCATCTTTTTTGGGCATAATTAAGTCAAGTAATACTATATCATATTTATCTTTATTTTGTAGTATACTATTTAAACCTCTTTCTCCATCATTTTCTACTAATGATATTTCAATTTGATTATGATTACTAAAATATTCACTAACCATTTCTACTAGTGCTTCATTATCATCTATCATTAGAACCTTAATTTTTTCCATTTTTATTCCTCCTTATTTAATTCATTTAAATTATATATTTTTTTTAATTATTTGACTAGAGTTAAATTTGACAAGTTTTGTCACTTATTGTCGAATATTATCAAACTTTGTATTTTAAAAAAGAAGTATCAAAAAATAAGTGATACTTCTTTAATTAATTTTATTTAAAATTTCAGTAATAACATTAATATTTGATGAAATATTGCCAATCATTATTCCATCAATAATGTCAATATTTAAAATATCATTAATGTTATCTTTTAAAACACTTCCACCATATAGAATTTTGGGTTTAATTTTATACTTGTTATAAAATATATCTTTTATATATTTTATAATATCTTCAATTTGATCAATATTAGGAATTTCTCCACTACCAACTGCCCAATATGGTTCATAAGCAATTATAACTTCATTATTTAAATCAATATTATTAAATAATTTTTCTATCTTACACAATATTTTTTTATGTAAGTCACCACGCGAGTTAATTTTTTCTCTTTCACCTAAACATATAATTGGAACTAATTTTTCTTCAGTAATCCACTTGATTTTTAAATTAGAACGATCATATGATTCTGACGTTTCAGAATGTCCAACTAATATATATTTTATATTCATCGATTTAATTTGTTTAAGAGAAATTAAACTGGTATTATAACCAATTGTATTGGAATCAATATTTTGAATTCCTATTTGATGATGTGATTCTTTTATAAATTTATCAATATATAAAGATGTTGGAAAAATAATAAGATTTGAATATTTTATTTTATTAATATTATCGATATATTTATCTAATTCATTATACAATAAATTCATTTTATGATTTAAGGCTATTATTTTTTTCATTTTTCATTCCTTTAACTATTTTCTTAATTTCATTAATAAGGGGAAATTCGATTGGAACTTTTTTCTTTTTTTCTAAAGCTTTATTATATACTTTTATAACATTTTCACCAAAATTTTCCATTGAATATTTTTCCACACTTTTTCTAGCATTAATTTCATATTCTTTTATAACATTTTTGTTTTCAAATAAGTATTTAATTTTTTCTATATATTCTTTTTGATTATTAAATATTAAACCATTATAATTATCATAAACGGTTCCTTCATAACTTTTATCACTTATACAAACAACTGGTTTTGAAGAAGCTAAAGCTTCAATAACAGTTACACCTTGAGTCTCCGTTTTTGATGCTAAAACAAAAATAGAACATAAGTGATAATAATAAGGGGCTAATTCATATTGATATAATCCTGTAAAAATAATATTATCCGTCAATTTTTTTCTTTTAACTAAGTCTTTTAAATCATCTAGATCATTACCACTTCCACATATTAATAACTTAATATTTTTATTATATTTTATTATTCCGGGCATGGCCTTTATTAGAAAAGAAATATTTTTTTCTTGAGCTACTCTTCCTAAATACGAAATGATAAAATCAGTTTTTTTTATTCCAAACTTTTCTTTGTATAAATCAATTATTTTTTCATTCATATTTTCTTTATAAAATCTTTCTAATTCTAATCCCGTTGGAACTATGTTAATATCTCTTTCAAAGTCATATTTTTCTAAAAACTTTTCTTTGACTTTTTCGGTAGGAACAATTAATTCTGAAATCGTTTTATCACAATAAAATTTGGTAAATTCTTCTAACAATTTGTGTCCTAAATAATTAAAATAACCTCTCGTTATATAATATATATAGTCATCATACATAGTGTGATAAGTGTGAACTATGGGAATATTTAATTGTTTACCTATTATTCGAGCTAATGTTCCAATTCCAAATTCTGTTTGCGAATGAATAATATCTATTCCCCATTTTCGAATTGTTTTAATAGTTTTAAGGGAATACGGGTATACTATTTTCCCTCCAGGAATAGAAGTTTTTATACCTGGCAGTTTAATTATTTTATTTTTTTTATCTAAAATAAATTTATGATTATCATAGTTTACAGTAACAATATATACATCATGTCCGAGTTTTTGTAGAGATTTTTTTAATGTATCAACAGAAACAACTAAGCCACTAATATATGGATAATATGAATCTGTAAATATAGCTACACGCACTTGTTTCATCTCCTTTAAAAGTTATTTGATATCTTCAATGGAACTTATTCCTGGTAATTCTTTTCCTTCTAAATATTCTAAGGTAGCACCACCACCAGTAGAAATATGATAAAATTCATTTTCATATCCAAATTTTATAGCTGAAGCAGCTGTTTCTCCTCCACCAATTAGCGTTTTAATGTTATTTTCTTTTAAATATTCATATATGGCAATTGTTCCATTTTTATAATGATCATTTTCAAATACTCCTAATGGACCATTCATTAAAACTCTTGAACTATGGTTTAAATATTTTTTAAACAAATTAATAGTTAATGGACCAATATCATATCCAGTTTCATTTTCATTTATATTATCAATTTTTTTGGTTTTAATGTCACCATCAGAATTACAGACAATGGCATCAATTGGCATAATTATTTTTGTAGAATGTTTTTTTAACATTTCTATGCAAAATTCTATTTTTTCACTATCAATCGAACTAGATCCAACGTTATATCCTTCAGCATTTAAAAAGGTCCAGGCCATTCCACCACCAAGAAGTATTTTATCACATTTTTCAATTAAGTTTCTGATAACCATAATTTTATCACTTACTTTTTTCCCACCCATTATAACAATAAAAGGGTGCGTATTATCATTTATGAAATTATCAATTTGAGATATTTCATGTTGAACTAAATAACCTATACCATTGGGTAAAAACTGTGAAATTCCAACATTAGATGCATGTGCTCTATGACATGTTCCGTAGGCATCATTAATAAATATATCACCAAGACTTGCCCAATATTTTGATAATTCTAAATCACAGCCGCTTTCTAGATTACCATTAATGTCTTCAAATCTGGTGTTTTCAACTAATAATATTTCTCCCGATTTTAAATTCTTAGCCATATTAGTTAATATTTTACCTCTTGTTTCTGGACAAAATTTAACTTCTTTATTTAATAATTTACTTAATTCTATCGATACTATTTTTAAACTGTTTTTTTCTTTATCTGATGTTTCTTTTATTTTTCCTAAATGAGATAATATAATAACACTTCCATTATTAGACAATATATAATTAATTGATTTTAAGCTTTCTTTTATTCTTTTATTATCTAATATTATATTATCTTGAATAGGAACATTAAAATCACATCTTATAACAACTTTCTTAGAATTATAATTATAATTCTCTATATTTTTTTTCATATTTCACCTTTTCTTATTTATTATAACATATTTTTAAAAAAGAAGTGTATGCCACACTTCTAAGTAATAATTTTTATATCAAAATATTTTAATATAAAATATGTTGTAGCACATATTACCGCTATTAGTAGTAATATTAAAAATATTTTTAAAGCAATTGGTTTTTTAACTTTATCATCATTATCATCATCAAAGTCTTTTTTGGTAAAAGTATATGATGTGCTATAAAAATCTTGAACACTAATTGGTTCTTTAGGCGGGCTTATTTTAGTGCTTAAAACTTTTTTCTCGCTTTCATTAGGTTTTAAATCAGCCAATATATCTAATGACAAATTAGTAGTTGTTTTTAATAAAGCTTCTTCTTCCATTGGTTTTAATTCTACTTTATCTGTTTTATGTAAATCACTACGAGTTGTTTCAATCACATCTTCTTCTATAGGACTATTCGATTCCAACGAATTTAAAAAATTATAATTAGTATCTAAAATTTTTTTTTGAACAGCTTGCAGTTTTTCTTTTTCATGTCTAGCTCTTTCAATAAGTTCATTAATATCATATATAGTCTCTTCTTTTTTAGGAATTGGTTTAGATTCTATTGGTTCATTTGATGTCTTAGTAATAATATTAATTTTTTGAGCTTGTTTATATTCACTACGACTATCCAAATTTTTTTTTAATTTATTTAAATCAATAATATTACTGTTTTCAGGAATTGGAAAAGAATCATAATCGTTATATGAAGAATGATTTAATTCTCTATATAATTGACTGTTTTTTTCACTTCTTTTTGGTGCATTATCATCTTCTTTACAATATCTATCCATTCTACTTTGCATAACTATCACCTCTTAGGTATCTTAATATTATAATACCATATTTACTAAAAATATTAAATAGAAATTATTGCATTTTAATAAAAAAAACTATATAATTATTTTGAAAGAAGGTATATGTATGAAAGTTAAAGTAAATCATGATTTATGTATTGGTTGTGGTAGTTGCACAAGAATTGCCGAAGGAGTTTTTGATTTTAATGATGAAAATCTAGTTGATGCTGACAACAAAGCCATTAATGAAGATAATGTGGAAAATGTTAAGGATGCTATGGAAGGATGTCCAACTGAAGCTATTTTTGAAATAGAATAATTAATTAATAAGAAACTAGGAATCTAGTATAAAAAAACAACTAATTATCAGTTGTTTTTTTGTTGTCATTAACTTTCTTGTTTTTTAATATGCTCGTTGAAACGAGAAACCAAATAATTATTATTAATAATGTTACATATATTATTATTCCTATTTTCCAATCAATTAATATATATGTAATAGTCGCTATAGCAAGTAATATATCATATAAATAAATAATTAGAACCGTTTTTGGAACAGATCCGGTAATGCTTACTAATTGATGATGCAAATGTTCCTTATCAGCAGTGGCAATAGATTGACCTTTCAGTTTTCTTCTAATAATAGCACATAGTGTGTCTATAATTGGAATAGTAAGTAAAAGAATTGGGACAATAAATGAAACTAATGTAACATTTTTGAATCCTAATAAGGCAATTACCGCAATTATATAACCAAGAAACATACTACCCGTATCACCTAAATAGATTTTAGCAGGATGAAAATTATGTGATAAAAAACCTAATGTGCTTCCTAGCATAATAAATGTTAAAACAATTTCTAAATATGGTGATCCTCCCATTTTAACAGCTATTATTCCAATTGTAAGAAAGAATACTGACGCAATACCAGATGATAATCCATCCATTCCATCTATTAAATTTATACAGTTAATAATTGCTACAATGAATATTATTGTAATAGGGATAGCTAAAAATCCAAAATTTATATATAATCCAAAAGCACTTAATTCACTCATTATAATATTCCCATATAATGGTAATATTGATGCTCCTAATATTTGACCTAAAAATTTATATCTAGCTTTAATAGGCTTTATATCATCGGCTAATCCTACCAATATTATGATAAAGCTCCCTATTAATATTGATTCCATTTGAATTGTTTGTTCACCAAAAATAATATATCCAATTATAAAACTAATAAATATTCCAATTCCACCCAATTTAGGCACTGAAACTTTATTCATTCTTCTGTTATCTCTAGGAATATCTTCAATTCCTAAATAAATAGCAATTTTTCTCATTATTGGCATTAATAAAAACGATAAAATAAATGTTGTTAATACAATAAGTATTATTTTTTTGAATTCCATATGTCACATCCTCTAGAAATATTTTATCATTTAATTAGAAATAAGTAAATTACTTTTTAGTAATCAATCAGTTATCTTTTTTCATGTTATTATATCAATTGATATTCTTACATTCCAAAATATTATAACTACATTTTTTTTGAAATAATTAAATAGTAAAAAGAGGTGTAGTGTGAAGAAGTATATAATAAACAAATGCCTTATGAGTGTTAAAAATGCTAATTATAATATAACTGATGAAAAACTAGCTGAAATAAAATATGGTTTAGAAGGATTGTATTTATCTATTACAAAAATTATTATAATATTTATTATTGCATATTTCTTAAATATTATGAAAGAAACTCTTCTAATTATGTTTACTTACAACATTGTTAGAAGTGCTGCCTTTGGCTTACATGCTACAAAAAGTATATATTGTTTAATAACTTCTATTTTCATGTTTATTGGTGGAGTATATATATGTGAATATATTTATGTTTCTATATTCCTTAAAATATTATTGTCCATAATTTTTATTTATATTTTATATAAATATGCTCCTGCCGATACTTATAAAAGACCAATTATAAATATGAAAAAAAGAAAAATTTATAAAATTATTAGTGTTTTAATTGGATTTATATATTTAATTCTTATAATTATTTTTAATAATAATATAATAAGTAATTATTTATTAGTAGGTATGTTAGAAGTGTGTATATTAATACATCCTCTCACATATAAATTATTTAATTTGCCATATGATAATTATAAATCATATGAAAAACAGCATAGTTTATAAACTATCTGTAAGAAGAAAAGGAGGTAAAAACATGGGAAATATTTTAGCGGCAATTGGATCTTTTTTTGCTGGTTTTGGAACTCAAGCATGTATCGTTTGGATACTTGATGAACCAGAAATGCCAAGACATTTAATTGAAAGATAATTATTATAAAAAGAACTAATCAATCCCTACGAATAGTTCTTTTTATTTATGATTAATTAAAATTTTTTGAATATATAATTCATTAGTAATAATAGTTTCTTTAGCAAATATATTATGACTATCTACTATTTTATCAACCAGCATTAATCCATGTCCTCTATTTAATCCTTTAGTGCTTTTATATATTCCTTTTTTGTTAATTATATTATTATAAGAATTGGAAATTATTATGTTAACTCCATCTTCATCTTTATAAACTTCTAATCCGATAATCTTATTGATGGTTTCTAAACTACCTTCAATAGCATTATCTAAATATACACCAATTATTTTAAATAATTGTTTATACTCTACTTTATTTAATTTATATAAAACAGAATCAACAATACTTGAACTTATATTTAAACTTATATTTATTCCTTTGTTTTCGGCATTATACACTTTGTAATAAAACAATCCTTTTAATCCATTAGGAGGCAAATATTTGAAACTTGAATATTTTTCTTTAGAAAAATCAGTTTTTTCATCTAATATTAAATCAATATACTCTACTATTTCTTTATGGTCATTATTATCCGTTATTTTTGATTTAATTGATATTAATTGATTTTTATTTTCATGTTGATTAATGCGCTGTTTTTCAATTATGTCTTCATAATCTCTGACAAATTCAATTAGTGCATCATATTGAGTTGATATTTGATTATTTATTATTCTTTGCCTTAATAAAACAAATAATATAAATATGAATGATATTATTACAATAGTAATGACAATTAATTTACCATTTATTTCTATATCATTATAAATTGTATAAAAACATATACCAATACAAACAATAGTTATAACTGAAATAAAAGTAATTAATTTATCAGTTTCAAAATGATATAAATTAACTTTTTTAATTATATTTCGAACAAATATTAATATTATAAAAGTTGTAATGCTAATTATAATATTGCAAAGTATGCTTTTTGCAAATACATTATATATGTAATTATTAGGCAATTTTAATATCGTTGTAATAAATAAAAATAATATTATCTCACTTACTAATAATACTAAGCAATATGATATACCTAAAAATATTGACTTTTGTCTAGATAAGTTAAATACATATTTATAAATATATATATAACCTAAGGTAGTTAGGATAGTTAAGAATGGACCAACATTTAGAGCAAAACATAATGTATATAATATTAAAATTAATAAACAGAAAATCCATTCCTTTAATGTTAATTTTATTATTTTTTTATTAGTTGAAATAGAACCAAAAAACATTGCCACAAATGTTATAAATATTCCACTTATAAAATAATTAATAATTTCTGACATACTGCTTTAATTCCCTTCCTAATTTATAAGACACTTTATTTATTTTCACATCATTAATAAATGTTATTTCTTTATTGTATAAATCTAGTTTTTTAATTTTATCAATATTAACTAAACAACCTTTTTGTGAATAATCAAATGAAGAACCTAATTCTTTTTTCAAATATAGTAGTGTTTTATTTATTTGAATTTCTTCGCCATTTTCTAAAACAATGGTGCTTACTGTTCCAAAATTTGATTTAATATATAGTATTTCATCATATGAATAACGATATAAGGTATTATAATATTCAAATTTTAATATCTTTTTTTGTTCTAAAACGGTTAATGCCGTTTTCAATGTCTTTTCTAATATTTTTTTATAATCATTTTGTTTAGAAATATAATCTAAAACCATTAATCTTGATGACAAGGCGTCACCTTTACAATAATTATTTATTGTTAATATAATTATTATACTATTATAATCATATTTTCTTATTAATTCAGCAATATCCAATCCAGTCATACTAGGTAAACCTATATCTAAAATATATACTTTTTGATTATTTCCTTCTTTAATTACATTTAATAATTTATCACTGTAATCATCAAATTTTATAACTTTGTAGTCATATTCTGAACTCATCATTGCTTTATTTATTATAAAATTAATTTCTTTTGTTACTTCTTTATTATCTTCACAGACAATATATTTTATCATAGCTATGAAATCCTCTCGTTCTATTTTTCCCTACTTATTCAGTATATAATATTTTTATTATTTTGTAAACTAATAGGCTACATTAAGAGGAAAACT
>CAYVSY010000028.1:0-13444 GCA_964454255.1 uncultured Muribaculaceae bacterium | reverse complement strand
TTACTTCCAGATAAACTCCCCCCTACTCCTGTACAAGTATAACTGCTTGTTGCGGTTTTTAAACATGTCGTCCCACTTAATGTTCCAGAATCACATGTTTGTGTTACTGTCGCTAGTTTTGTGCAATATCCATTTGTTAATGTTGAACCTTCTGGGCATGGAATTGAAATCGTTATTTCACTATTTGATACAATTGATTCATTATTTAAGGCATCTTTAACATATGTATATATTGTATATGTTTCACCATATGTTAAATTTGTGAATGTATAATTATTATTTGTTGATTCAGTATATACTTCCCCATCTAAACTATAATAATATTTTGTTACTCCTGATTTATCATTATCGTTTGCGGTTATAGTAGCGGTTATAGTTTTATCGTTTGTTGTTAATTCTAAATTAGTTATGGTTGGTCCTTCATTATCTATTTTTTGGACATTAACACTACAATATTTTACATTATCATTATCACTTTTTATATGTAAATAATAATTATTGTTTTCAGTTATATTTTTTGTTTGCGTAGTATTAGTTGAATTAGTCCATGATGTTGGTGTTGTTGTAGAATTTGTCCAACTATACGCTTGAACTCCATTTGATATTGTTCCTGTTAATGTAGCTGTTTTTGTCCATTCTGTTGGATTTCCATTTATACTACAATTAAAGTCTCCTACTAAATTAGTTATTTTATTTATTGTTGTAGTTATATAGTTATCTTTTGATATTGTTAATGTTACACCTATATATTTTCCTACTTCATTTTGTGTTATTTTATATGTATTTGAAGTTGCGTTTGTAATATTTGTTTTAGTTGTTCCTGTTGAATCAATCGATGTCCACCATTGATAACTATATGTTCCCGTTGGATTAGAAGTTGGTGTTGCGGTTAATGTATTGCCATTAACCACTATCCCTGTTATTAAAACACTATTATTTATAAAATTTGCCGGTGTTATTGTCAGTGTTCCATTTGTTTTGGTTATATTATAATTACTTGTTACATCAGTTGTGCTTGATTTTATTATTGTTGTATCTATTATATTTGGTGTATTTCCAACATTTGTTATTGTTGATGCCGAGGTCATTGTGCATGTTACATTTTGTCCACTTACTAAATCGTTTCCACTACATATTGAACTTGTTAAGGCATTTCCATCATATACTTTTGATATTGTATTAGCTGAAACAGTTACATCTTTTTTATTTACTGTTAATGTTCCATTTACTTTGGTTATATTATAATTACTTGTTACATCATTTGATGTCGCATCTTTTATAACTACACTATTTAAAGTATTAGTTACACTTCCAACATCTGTTATTGTTCCTGTTATATTTGAAGTTGCGACATGACCACTTACTAATGTTCCACTTGTTAATGTCCCTGTATTTTTTGTTAAAGCTGAGCCATCATATACTTTTGAATTATTATCTGCTTTATATGTTACATCTCTTTTTGACATTGAACACGAAAAACTTTTTGTTGTTTCACTATTATCATTCCATTTATAATTACTATTCAATGTCGCTGTTATAGTGTAATTACCAGCATTAGTTTGATTATAATTACTTAATGTATATCCTGTTCCACTTGTCGTTGATGTTAATTGTTGCGTTGTTCCATCATATGTTTTTGATACACATAATGTATTTGTCGGAATAGTTGTTGGTGCTTTTGTAACTGTTAATGTTCCATTTACTTTTGTTATATTATAATTACTTGTTACATCATTTGATGTCGCATCTTTTATAACTACACTATTTAAAGTATTAGTTACACTTCCAACATCTGTTATTGTTCCTGTTATATTTGAAGTTGCGACATGACCACTTACTAATGTTCCACTTGTTAATGTAGCTGTTTCTTTTGTTAAAGCACTTTCGTTATAAGCTCTTGAATCACTATCTGCCTTTATTGTCACATCTCTTTTCTTTATTTCACACGTTAATGTTTTTGATGTTGTTCCATCACTAAATGCATAATTTCCTGTTGATTCTACATTTACCGTATATGTTTTAGCGTCTGTTCCTGTATTATTAGTTACAGTTACTTCATTTCCCCCTGTAACTAAATTTTGTGAACTTCCATTATATGTTAAATTTCCACATGACCCCAATGTTGATGTCGTTGCTCTTGTAACTGTTAATGTTCCATTTACTTTGGTTATATTGTAATTTGAACTCACATCAGTTCCATCTTGTTTTATTGTAACACCATTTAAGGTATTAGTTACACTTCCTACATTTGTTATTGTTCCTGTTATATCAAATGTTGCATTTTGATTACTTGCGAGTATTCCACTTGTTAAGGTAGCTGTTTGTTTTGTTAAAGCTGAGCCATCATATACTTTTGAATTATTATCTGCTTTATATGTTACATCTCTTTTCTTTATTTCACATGAAATCTTTTTATCTTCTTTTGTTCCATCTTTCCATACACTATCATTATTTAATTTAGCCGTTATTTCATATGTTCCAGCATTAATTTTGATATTGTTTTCTAATGTATAATTTGTTCCTGTTAATAATGTTTTTGATGTTCCATCATATGTTGTATCTACACAATTTTGTGTTGTTGGAATTTCTACAATGGCATCAATATTCGTTTTATATGTTGAACTAGTTGTAAGCGTTATTATTCCGTTTTCTGATACTTTATCTGGAGTTGCACTTCCACTTACTTTTACTAATCCATCTTTAGAATAATTATCATTTAATTCAAATGTTGGAGCTGTAACTTCACAAGTTGCTTCATTATTATATTTATAACATGACGCATTTTCTTTTGATATTGTTTTAGCACTACCTTTTATAAACGTCGCAATCCAACTATCACTTGATTTCGTAATAGCATAATATGTTTTATTTTCATTTATTATCTTACTTGTATTTGGATTCCATATTACTTCTTTAGAACTATTTTCTAAAGCATATCCTATTCCATCATAATTATTTCTTATTATACTTGGACTTACTATATTACATTCTGTTTCATTATTATATATCAAACAACTTTCAACTATTTCATTATCCGTTTTTGAAACATTATTTATTCTTTGACTTTCAGCATAATTCTTATTAAATGTTATTATTATTTCTTTTTCAAATATTGCATATAAAGTTGTATTAATTGAAGGCATTTCAAAACTACTTAATCCAACATGAGCATTAGGATTAGTATTCCATCCTTTAAAAACATAATTTGTTTTAGTCGCTTTTTTTGTTAAATCAACATTTGAACCACTTTGAACTTCTTTTTTCAGATCAGCACAATTCCCATTATTTATATGACAATCATATGTTAAAATAGGTGTATAACTTGTATCTTCTTTTATATTTTTTGGTCCTTCAGCTACTTCTGAATTTTCTATATTTGATGTTTTTATGTCAAATCTTGTATGTTCACTATTAGTTGTGATTATTTTTGATTCCACTTTATATTCTTGTCCATATTGTAATGTTATTGGACTTTTTAATATTTCTTCATCATTTTTTGTTACTGTTAAAGTATGACTTCCTAAAGGAATCATATTAATACTATAATATCCATTTTCATCAGTTGTAGCTGTTTTTGGATCTGATTCTATTAATATAGTTGCATTAGGAACTATATTATTATTATCATCATACACATATCCTGAAAAATTAATATTTTCTGGTATACCTACTTGGTTTCCATTTATTTTTATAGTTCCAGCATAACTTTTCTCTAGTGATTCATTGGTAGCACTCTCATCTAACCATATAAATAATGTATATGTTTTACTTCCAGTTGGAACATCTAGTCGAACATTAGTTAACAAATCAGTATTTTCTGTATTTGATATAGGTGATGCTTCTGTAATTAACGTTTCTCCATCATACACAGAATACATTAATTTATTATTTTCAAAAGTATTTGTTTCTAATTCTAATACCCCATTTAATAAAACATCTAATGAACCAGTATTAGTTATAGTAAAATCATTTCTATAACATAATCCATCTTCACATGTCGAATTATAACTAGGCTCATAATCCGGCATTAAATTATTAGCCCCTATTATAGTTCCATCTTGATAATTAATTGATAATGTTCCTGATTTCACAATTGTTCCATTATTATTTTGACTTGATGTTATACTAAACCATGCAAAAGTTCCACCAATAACTGTTATTAATGATATTATTCCAATTAATATATATTTCTTTTTACCCATTTTCTAGTTCTCCTTACATATTTATTTAAATTCTTTTTTAATTAGCTCAACACTTTCTAAATAATAATTATTATTAGTTTTTCTATATGTATATAAATATCCTTGACTCTTATTTAATATTTTTTTTAATTCTTCTTCATTATATTTTCCTAAATTTTTATTAAACAAATCATATATTTCATTATCTTTTATTATTCCAACATTTACATATACTAATAAACCATCATTATTATAAGAATAACCATATAAATTAGATATATAATTTATTTTATTTAAACAAGGACTTTCTTCTCTTAATATTTTATTTCCAGATATATTATATTTATATCCATTATAATTAAAATCTTCAAAATCAATTTTATAATTATTTTCTAATCCTAAAATATTTGATAAAGCATTAGTATAATCACTATAATTAAATTCATCACTCAATTTATTATCTATATTTAATTTTTTAAAAACCATATTAAAAATATTTTCTTTATTCATATTTTTAATCGTTATTTTTTCGTTAGAATTAATTTCCCATATTAAAGCCATATTACAATTATCAATATTAATCGTATTATAAATATTTAATACTTCCGCAGGAATAACTGTTTGTATTTTTTCATAATCATATACCATTGGTTCTTTATTTTTATTATTATTTATCAATAGAACCACACCTGTTATTCCAATTATAACTAACAAACTTATTCCTATTATTATTTTTTTCTTATTCATATTCTTCTCCATTTCTATTAAAAAAAATTTAAACAAAAAACTAGCACTATGAAAGTTCTAAATTTTTGTTTAAATTTAAGAAAGTAATATAACTAATTATAGAAGGATTATAATATAATACTTGATTATTTTTCATTTTTACCACTTTCATTTATTTTACATCTTAATTTTATCAATTTTATTATTTATTGTCAATCGTTTTATTCTAAAATAGTTCCATATTTCGACTTTTCATCTTTTTTATATACAATAATTTTTTCATTATCATCTAAAGTTATTAATAAAATAGAATCTAAAGAATTATAACCTAATACTTTTAATTGTTTTAATAACCAATCTTTATCTTTATTCATAGCTTTTAAATTCTTTTCCATTATATGATTATTTATAAATACATTAGCTACTAAATATGATTTATTTGTTTTTATATCCATATCTTTTTTAGTAATTGGCTTATTAATATCTTTAGGTAAAAAACTTACTCGTCCATTACTTTCCATAATAGCATAAGCAATTTCATCTAAATTAAAATAACCAGAACTTCTTGCTTCTTCAGTTAAATCATTAACGTCAAATTTAACTCTTTTTAAATTTTTCATTATAATTAAACCATCTTCTATTAAAATAGTTGGTGTTCCAGAAAAAAAACGTCTTAATTTCAAACTTTTTAGTCCTCCATAAGATATCATAACAGCCGATATGCCATATATAAACAAAGATACTAATCCACCCGTAAAATTTTTTTCAATATCTAATGATATATCAGCCGCAATTGAACCTATTGTAATACCAACGGTATAATCAAATAAATTTAATTGGGCAATTTGTTTTTTACCCATCATTTTAGTTATTATAAATAAAACTATTAATGTTAAACTTGTTCTAATAATAATATTAAATATTTCTTCCACTTTAATCACCAATATTATTATTTCATTTTTTTAAATTTTAATGCAAAGAAAAAAGAATCAAATGATTCTTAAATTCTTAGTTATTTCTGTCAAAACGTCTATTGTTGTTTCTTTGTGATTTTCTAGCAGCCCTACATTCTTTACAATATTTTGGTTGAGAAAAATTTCTTTCAGCAAAAAATTCTTGTTCACCAGCAGTCCAAACGAAATCGTGTTTACATTCTTCACATACTAAAGTCTTATCTTCCATGATTTTACCTCCTTTTTTGTTATTGATTTAAAATATATTTATATGACTTCAAAAAGGAAGTAATAGGAATAATTAATAAATCTATTAAATAATAACATATAATTTTAGTTTTGGCAAGAATATTTTATAATTTCTTTAATGTTTCTAAAATAGTAGACATTCTTTCTTTTTCTTTTTGTAAACTACTTTTTTCATTTTCAACAATATTCTGAGGAGCTTTAGCAAGATAGCCTTTATTAGATAATAATTTATTTCTTCTTTCAATAGAAATAAGTAATCTCTCTTTTTCCTTTTCTAAATTATTCTTTTCTTCTAAAATATTTTTTGAATTATCATAAAATAATTTAATATTTAAATCATTTAATTTTATGATAATAAAATTAGTTTTATTCTCTAAAAATACTTGTTTATCACTAAGTTTTAACATATTAATAATCATATTTTTAATTTCAGCATTAGAAATATTAATTTCAACATAATAATCACTAATATTTAATTCTTGTCGTTTATTTCTAAACATAGTAATAAATTCAAGAACATCATCAACTATTTTATTTTCAGAATTAAATACCAAGTTTTTATCATAAATAGGATAATCTGAAATCATAATTGATGAATTATTTTTATTTGGCATCAGTTGATATATTTCCTCTGTAACATATGGCATAATTGGATGAAGTAATTTAATAATATCCATTAAAACCTTAAGTAAAACTGTTTTAGTAGAATTACTTGAATTAAATTTAGATAATTCAATATAATTATCACAATAATCATTCCAAATAAAATCATATAATGTTGAACCAACCATGTTAAATTCATATTTATCCATATGTTTTTTAACTTCTTTAATTGTTTTATTTAATTTAGTTAAAATCCATTTATCATAAATATTTAAATTATTCAATAACCAATCTTTCATTTCAAAATCATTTACATTCATTAATACATACCTAGAAGCATTCCATATTTTATTAATAAAATTCCATGTTGATTTTACTTTTTCATTATCAAATCGCAAATCCATTCCCATAGCCGATGAAGTTATTAAAAAATATCTTAAAGCATCACATCCATATTCTTCAATGACATCCATAGGATCAATTCCATTACCTAAAGATTTTGACATTTTTCGTCCTTCTTTATCACGAATTAAGCCATGAATAATACATTCTTTAAATGGTCTTGAATTAGTCCATTCTAACCCTTGAAAAGTCATTCTGTTAACCCAAAAAGGAATAATATCATAAGCTGTCATTAGAACATCGTTAGGATAATATCTTTTAAAATCATCTGTTTCAGTTGGCCAACCTAATGTAGAAAATGGCCACAAAGCACTAGAAAACCAAGTATCTAAAACATCTGTATCTTGAATCCATCCTTCACCCGGACAATTTTCTTGAACTTTTATTTCAGAATTTTTATACCATGCAGGAATTCTATGTCCCCACCATAATTGCCTAGAAATACACCAATCATATGTTATTTCCATCCAATGATTCATAACTTTTTCAAATCTTTCAGGCACAAAATTAACTTTATTATTTTTATCTTTTTGATTTAATAAAACTCTATTAGCTAATGGTCGCATTTTCACAAACCATTGTTTAGATAAATACGGTTCAACCGGAACATCTGTTCTTTCTGAATAACCTACATTATGAGTTATTGGTTCTGTTTTAATTAATAAATTCATTTTCTCTAAATCTTCAACAACTTTTTTTCGACATTCAAGTCTATCCATTCCATTATATTTTAAAGCTTTTTCATTCATTTTACCATTTGGTTCAATAACAATAATTCTTTCTAAATTATGCCTATTTCCTACCTCAAAATCATTTGGATCATGAGCTGGTGTAATTTTCACTACACCCGTCCCAAACTCCATATCAGCATGAATATCACCAATTATAGGAATTAATTTATTAACAATTGGTAAACTAACCTTTTTACCAATTAAATCTTTATATCTATCATCTTTAGGATTAACCGCAACAGCTGTATCACCAAACATTGTTTCTGGTCTAGTTGTCGCAATTTCTAAATAATCATTTGTTCCATCTATCATATATTTAATATGATAAAAGAATCCTTTAACATCTTTATAAATAACTTCTTCATTAGATAATGCTGTCATTGCTTCTGGATCCCAATTTATAATTTTCTCACCCTTATATATTAATCCTTTATTGTAAAAATCTATAAAAACTTTATTAACAGCTTTATTAAGCCCTTTATCAAGAGTAAATCTTTCCTTAGAATAATCTAAACTAAGTCCTAATTTAGCCCATTGATTATGGATGTTTAAAGCATATTCACTTTTCCATTCCCACGCAATTTTTAACCATTCATCTCTTTTCATTAATCGCGGATTAATTCCTTCACTTTTTAATTTTTTATCAATTTTAGCTTGTGTCGCAATCCCGGCATGATCCATTCCAGGTAACCATAAAGCATCATATCCACACATCCTTTTATATCTTATTATTGCATCTTGTAACGCCGTATCCCAAGCATGTCCTAAATGTAATTTTCCTGTTACATTTGGAGGTGGAATAACAATTGTGAATGGTTCTTTTGTTAAATCACCACTTTTAAAAAAATTATTTTTTAACCAAAAATCATATTTTCCTTTTTCAACATATATATGATTATATTTCTTCTCTAACATCATTTTCACCTAACTTTCTATTAATATATTCATTCAATACCATATTAATTTTAATAAATATATTTTTATAATTATCATCTTTATAATTTATATTATTAATAATTGTATCTATATATTTATTATCTTTTATTTGAACCAAACTATATTTATAATGTAAATCAAAAATAAAAGCTAAAACTAATAATAATTTATCTGTTTCATTATTAACTAAATCATTTTTAATTGACTTAAATTTTTTAAATTCTTCATATAATAAAGCATTTGGATTATCATTTATATTAATATTTTTTGACATTTCTTTTGCATATAAATATAAAATATCTATTTTATCGGCATCTCTAATAATTGAACAAAAAAACTTAGTTGGACCATCTAAATAATCAGGAATATCATATTTATTATGATAATAAATGGACGTTTTAATAATTTCACTTTGTTCATAATTAATTGATAAATCCTGAATTAATTTCTGATCAAATAAAATTTCGACTGATTTTCCTGCATGATCAAATGATTTTGAATCATCAAATGTATTAAAATATTTTATTTGTTCAAATCGACCAACATCGTGAAATAAGCAAATAATTTTAACTAAATTAATTTCATTTTGAGTCATATTATTTAATGTTTCACATATTTTCATTCCATTTTCCATAACTCTTTTACTATGTTCAATTTTTAACTTTATTTTAGTGTTATTAATATCATAGCCACTAACAAAGTCATCAAAAATCTTTTCTATATTCATAAGTTCCTCCAAAAAAAACGAACTATATCCCAAAGGACGAATAGTTCGTGGTTCCACCTTAATTTGCACATTTCTATGCCTCAAAATTTTAACGCAATTAACGATATATCTTACTAATTTCAGATATATAACTCCTAAGCTACATTTTATTATTATACTAAGAAAGTTTTCACCATATACTTTCATCTCTAATAGTTTTCAAATAAAACCTCTTAATCATAGTTTATCTACTTTTTGGTTTTTCTTCTTCATTAGAATTAATATTATTATTCACTTGTTTCATTCCTGCTACAATAGAAGCAACAATATTAGGATCGATACTATTTGATCCCTTACTAAAAAACACATTAGCTTTACCGTTAGCTAAATTTTCGGTATTAATTAAATCAACTATTTGTTCTACTGATAATCCCAATTTATGTAAATTTTCAACAAGTTCGCTATAAGCATTAACTCTAGCTTGTGTTTCTAATCTTTTAACTGTTATATTTGTTTCAGCTTCAGCTTCTTTTCGTTTATTTTCAATTTCTTGAATTTTAGTTTTTTCATAATCGTCTTTTAAAGTAACTGGCAAATCAATTGATTTAAAATAAATTTGACTTACTCGTAATCCATATCTTTTAGCAAATTTATCTAATCTTGCTTCTCCTTCTTCCTCAGTCGCAGCCGTTGGATCTCTAGGATCAACATCTTTAATATTAAACTTATTATTCATTAACTCTTCTGGAGTATGTTTAGCCACAAAAACTCTCAAAATATCCTCAAATAAAACAAATAATTCTTGTTCCACATTTTGACTCGCTGTTTCATATTTTTTTAGATCTTCAATTTGAACTGTAATTCCAGCATCAACTTCCATAGAAATACCTGTAAAAGTTTCACCATTACGGACACCAGAAAAAGTCATAAATTTTTTCTTTGGATAATCAATATTTTTACTTGATATAATTACTTCTTTAGTAGAATACCACGGTGCAAATACTTTAAATCCACTACCTTCAACATTTGTTTTTTTACCAGTAAAAATATTTTTCTTTATTACACGATAATTTTCTTCTACCCTTCTAAATATACAAATTTTATATGCCGTATCAGTTCCATCAACAGCAACTCTTTTAGATTCAGTTTTTAATGTCTTTTTAGAAGAAACAGAACTACTTGAGTTTCCTCCATAAAGATTTCTTCTTTTCCATGCTTCATATTGTTCATCTGTCATTTTTATACCCTCTTTCCCCATTACATTCATATTTTATCATTAAATAGTAATTATTGTCAAATAATCTACATCAATATACAAATATTTAACAAAAAAAACGATATTGATATCGTTATATACAAAATGGCGCCTCAACTGGGACTTGAACCTAGGACCCCTTGATTAACAGTCAAGTGCTCTAACCAACTGAGCTATTGAGGCATTCCTTTTAGAACATTATAATTGTATAATAAATATAAATCTTTGTCAACATATTTTTCTAAATTTATTTTAAAAAAATATAATTAAATAAAGGTGATAATATGGATAACACTACCCAAAATAATATTGACATATTTTTCTTTGGAATATCTGTTTTATTATCAATTGGAATTTTTTTATTAGCCATAAATAAATTAACTAATACTTTAAATAAAAATGAAGAAATAGCTATAAGAAAGATAATAAGAATTACTTACATAATTGTTGCCTTATATTTTTTTATAACTTCTTATAATATTGCCAAAAATGATAATAAAAAATCATTTAATAATAATGATAAACAAGCAATCGCAACTTTTTTTATATTAATCGCTACAATCGTTAATCTTACTATAAATGATTATGAAGAAATAATTGAAATTTATTAATTATAATATTCTTTCTTATTATAAAAATAATAACTACCAAAAATACATATAACACTAACAAATATTCCGATGATTATAAATTTTAATTCAAAGGCACTATTTATTAATATATATCTAGTATCAAAATACTCATAAGGACTAAAATATTTTAAAACATTCAATTTTTCACTTAATGCACTAATAATTTTTATTAAATAAGTTCCCAAAGATACTGCCATCGCTACACCCATTGATTTTTTAACACTCTTAAAAAAAACTGATATAAAAAATGTTATAAAATACAAAATTAAACAAATAGATAAAGATCCAATTTCCATTAACAAAGTATTAGTCATATTTAAATCATTAGACAATTTAAAACCAATGATACTAATAATAAATGAAACAATATTTATTCCAAATACATATATTAATGAACCTAATATTTTAGAAGTTATTATTTTAGTTTTTGATATTGGATTGGAATATAAAAATTCTATTGTTTTATCACTTTCTTCTTTAACTAAAATATTAGAAGCTAAAATAGAAGAAAAACATCCCCCTAATAATGTAATAAACATATAACCTTCACTTAACATCCAGCCACTAACAGTAGATAAATTAATTAAATCCATATTAAACATTTTAAGCATTTCCGATGGAAACATTTCAAGCATTTGATTTAACATATCTTTATCTTTAGAAATACTAGGATAAACTAAAAATACCACTATAAGCATTCCAGCTAAGATAGAAGACCATATAATAAATGATTTAAAATTTTGTTTTAATTCCTTTTTTATCATAATTTCACCTACTCATAATAATGTAAAAATATTTCTTCAATAGAAGGTTCTTCTATTAAAATATTTTCTACTTTTATTTTACTTAATTTTATAATTAAATTATTTATATCACCCTTATACATAAAAACAATTTTATCTTTTTTCATTTCCTTAATAACCATAGAACCATCTAATTGTAAAGCTTTTGCACCTTCACCAAAAAGAGTAATTGTAAGTAAATTATTTTTAGTTAAATTATTAACACTTTCCAATTTAATTAATTCCGAATTTTTAATTATACCTACAAAATCACATATTTTTTTTACTTCATTTAAATTATGCGTTGAAAAAAATATAGTTGTTCCTTTTTCTTTCTCTTTCAATAATAAATCAAACAACACATTTTGCATAATAGGATCAAGTCCGCTAGTTGGTTCATCTAATATTAAAATTTTAGGATTATTCATTAAAGCTATAATAATTCCAACTTTTTTCTTATTACCTAATGATAATTCATTAATTTTTTTCTTCGTATCAACCTTAAATAATTTAACTAGTTCTTTTATTTTAACTTTACAATTTGAAGAATAAAATGACGCTGCATAATTAATCGTTTCCATAACAGTCATATCATTATATAAATACACTTCACCTGGTAAATAGCCAATATTTTCTTTATATTTATAATCGCCAAAATTTATTTTATCATTATCAATTATAATTTCTCCACTATTTTTATTAATATAATTCATAATACATCTAATCGTTGTTGATTTACCAGCCCCATTTGGCCCAATAAAACCAAAGATTTGACCACTATTAATATTCAAAGATAAATCTTTAACGCCACATATTTGATCATAATATTTTGTTAGTTTTTTAATGTTAATCATTACCATCACCAATAATATTATACTATAAATAATTGCATTTTTATTAAAAATATTAGATAATAAATATGGGTGAATATTTATGATAGGAAAAATAATAAAAAAAATGAGAAAAGATAAAGGATTAAGTCAAAAAGAATTATCAAAAAAAATTGGAATATCTCAAACAACATTATCTGGTTATGAAACAGGATATAGTAATCCAATATTTGAAACAATTAAAGATATTGCTAATATTTGTGATTACGATATAAAATTTATAAAGAGAACTTAAAAATGATGTGAACCCCAATTGGTAGACATCAATAAAAAAAGAGGTATATTAAAAAGAGAAAATTTATTTTTCTCTTTTTGTATAAGTTTTTCACTTTTTCTTAACTGAATTGTCAACACTTTTTTAGACAGTTTTTATAAGGACAGTTGTAAGCGATATGCCA
>CAYVSY010000027.1:2028-13979 GCA_964454255.1 uncultured Muribaculaceae bacterium | reverse complement strand
TTGATATTTTGCTTGTTTATTTGATTAATAATTAACTGGGTGAGCTAATTATTATTTGATAATACTATTTATTGGTATTATCTTTTTGTTTAAATAAAAAATTATTCAAACAAAGATTTTCATATCTTATTTGCTTATATCCTAGTAATTCAAAGAATTGTTCGTAGGTAAATAAATGCAGTAAATTAAAAGCTGATTGTCCCTTGAATAAATCTCTTGCTACAGAATTAATATGGTTAATCGTTTCGGTTATTTGTTCTTGAGAATATTTATTAAAGGAATTGCCTTTTTGAATATACCTTCTGATAAATTCATGACACACTTCGATTTTTGCTTTTTGATCACTTCTGTTTGGGTCGCAATAAAAAATATTAGTTTTTAATGATTCAAATCCATTATCTTCTATATAATCCGGATTAGAAAACTCAGAACCATTATCAGTCAAAATACATTTAAATAAATCATAAAACATATCATACCCCAAAGTATCTTTTAAATAGTCAAAAACTTTAGATACACATTCTGATGTTTTATGTTCCATTTTGAATGCCATTAAAAAGTTTGAAGAAGTAAATAGAAGAGTGAGTAATACAGCTTCATTTTCTCCTTTAATACCTTCCACGGTATCCATTTGAACAACTTCAACATCATATTCATTTTGTATAAAAAAGTCTATTTTATATTTTTTAAAATCATCATATGTTTTACCAATACGATGTTTAGATTTTTTAGGTATTATAGTTTGTTTTTGTACTCTTTTTTTATATCTTACTTTCCTAGGTAAATCTATATTTAAAGTATCAAGATATTCTTTTTCTTGATAATTATATAAAGTTCTTTTAGAAACAATTAAATCTTTATTACTATTCAAAATCATTGAAAACGATAAACCTTTATTAATACCATCTTTAACAATTTTATTTAATTTGTTAAATTCATCAGCATTCATATTAATGCCTTGTCTTGAAGAAATTAGTTTTTCTTTGTATTCACGATTAGCATCTTCAGCATAATACATAAATCTATTCTTTCTACATCCTTTCCTAGAAGAACAAGAATTACAAACAAAAGGTGTTTTAGAAGTTTTATCACAATTCATATTATAATTTTTAGATATATTATATCTGTTGCATTTAATAAATTGCCTATGTTTTTTAATTTCATAATAAATAGTATTTCTAGATTTGTTAACTTCTTCAACAATTTCAGTTATAGTTTTACCTTCGTTTAATAATTGTTCAATTCTATTTCTTTTTGATAAATTTATATGCTTGTTATATATATTACTCGTATTCATTTTGAATACCTCCTTCTAATACAAGCAAAATATCAATTGTATATTATAATAATAAATAAGTTTAAGTACAAATTTGCACTTAAACTTTAAAAATATCAATTTACTTTATCAATTCAATGATTAAAAGTATATACAAAAAATGTCTATCTTTTTTTTGATTTTTATTATATACTTAAGGTGGTAGTGATATTATGAATGTATATGTCCATATTCCTTTTTGTTCAAATATTTGTAGTTATTGTGATTTTCCTAAAGTATGTTATCATGAATCATATATAAGTAATTATTTAAATAGTTTAAAGGAAGAAATTAATGCTCGATATAATGAAGCAATGGTTCATACTTTATATATTGGTGGTGGAACTCCATCATCTTTATCATTTGATGATTTGAAAAAGTTGTTAAATATTTTAAAGGTATTTAAATTGTCTAAAGATTATGAATGGACTTTTGAATGTAATATTGAAAATATTTCTTACGATAAATTAAAATTATTATATGATAGTGGGATAAATAGACTTAGTTTTGGAGTTCAAACATTTAATAATGGATTATTATTATTTTTAAATAGAAAGCACACCAAAAAAGATGTTAAAAATATTATTGATATAGCTCATAATATTGGTTTTAATAATATAAATATTGATTTAATATATGGAATTCCTAGTGAAAATATGAAAATATTGCATCAAGATATTAAAAATGTTCTTTCATTAAATATTAATCATATATCTTGTTATTCACTTATTATTGAAGATAAGACAATGTTAAAAATAAAGGGATATCATAATATTGATGAAGATTTAGAGTATAAAATGTATCAATATATAAAAAAAGAATTTGAAAAAAATAATTATTTTCAATATGAAATAAGTAATTATGCTAAAACTAATTATAAATCTAAACATAATTTAGTATATTGGAACAATAATGAATATTTAGGTTTTGGTATGGGTGCTGTTTCATATATAGATGATTATCGTATAACTAATACTAAAAATTTAACTAAATATATTAATAATAAATGGATAGATAAAAAAGAATATGTTTCTATGGAAGAAAAATGTGAAAATGAGATGATTTTGGGTTTAAGGAAAATAGATGGTGTTAGTATTAAAAATTTTTATAATCGATATAATAAAAATATTAATGAGATTTTTAATGTTGATTATTTGATAAAAGAAAAAAAATTAATTATGGAAGATGGTAATATAAAGATTAATTCTGATTATCTTTATTTATCTAATGAAATATTAATTAATTTTATAGGAGGATGTAAAAATGATGGAAATAATAACTGATAAGAGATTTTTTGGACCTATAATAACTATAATATTGGGCATTTTATTATATAATATTGGAGCTAGTATTATTAAGAGAATAAATAAAATAGAAAATAAGCATATTGATAATAAGAAAAAAGGGACGATTGTATCGTTAATTAAAAACATTTATAAATATATTATTGTCCTTCTTGTGATATTAGTAATATTAAGTATTTTTGGTGTTGATACAACTAGTATTTTAGCATCTTTAGGTGTTGTTGGGGTAGTGTTTGGCTTAGCGTTTCAAGATATTATTAAAAATTTATTATCTGGTATTTTTATCGTTTTAGATAATAAATATGTTATTGGCGATAATGTTTCAATTAATGATTTTAGGGGAGAAATTATTAGTTTTGGTCTTCAAACAACCAAATTAAGAGCATGGACAGGAGAAGTGTTAATAATTAATAATAGTTCTATTACTAGTATTATAAATTATAGTATTAATGATGTTAATTTAGTTATAGATTTAGGCGTTGATTATAAAACTGATTTAGATAAGTTAGATGGTGTTTTAATTTCTTTAAAAAAAAGGGTTGAAAAAATTAACTTTGTAACAGGTGAAATGTCTATTTTAGGCTTGGAACGTTTTGATAGTAGTTCAATTGTTTATCGAATTATTATTCAATGTGATTCAAATAACTTTGCTAGTGTCCGAAGAGAAAGTTTAAAAATAATTAAAAAAGAATTTGATAATAATAATATTGTAATACCTTATAATAAACTTGATATTAATATAGAGAGGAATTAAATGAATAAAATAGATACTTTTAATAATGAATATAAATATATAAAAGATAATGTTATCTTGAAGGATTTAAAATATTTAGTTAGTGAATTACCAGATTATTTTTTTAAAATTCCAGCTTCTTCAACTGGTAAATTTCATCCCGAATTTGCGACTACTGAGGGAGGATTAGTTAAACATTCAAAATTAGCTGTTAGAATTGCAAAAGATTTATTAGAAAACAATAGTATTGGATATAAGTTTTCGTCAAAAGAAAAAGATTTAATAATTATGGCTTTAATTCTTCATGATGGTTTAAAAAAGGGAATTATCGAACAAAAATGGACTTGTTTTGATCATCCTTTATTATCTTCACGATTTATAATGGAAAGAAAAAACAAACTATCATTAGAAATTGACGATATTAGATTATTATGTAGTATTATCGAGAGTCATATGGGTGAATGGAATAAAAATATAAATAATAAGGAAGTGTTGCCTTTGCCAAAAACGGAGATGGCTCGATTTGTGCATATGTGTGACTTTTTATCTAGTAAAAAATATATGAATGCTGTTTTTGTGAGAGGTGAATTAAATGACTGATAGATTTTTACATCTTAATAGTGTTTATCATCATTTTAAAGGTAAAACTTATATTGTTTTAGATATTGCTTTAAATTCGGAAACAATGGAAGAAATGGTTGTATATAGAGCCTTATATGATGAATTTAAATTATATGTTAGACCATTAGAAATGTTTTTAAGTGAAGTTGATCATGAAAAATATCCTACTGTTTCTCAAAAATATCGTTTTGAAGAAATAAATACCAATAATAACTAATAATTTTTTCTTTTTATAATATAATAATAATAGGTGATAATATGAAAAAAAGGGTCACAATAATAAGTATTTTTATATTTATATTGATAACTCTTTTTTTTATTTTCAATAAAAATGAATATACTAATAATGAAATATTTGAAAATTATAATGATGTAATTATTGATGTTATATATCCTAAAGTTAATAATGAAATAGCTGATAAATATATAATTAATTATATTAATTCGGAAATAGAAAGCTTCAAATATGATATAAATAAATATAAAAATTTATATATTGATTATGATATAAATATTAGTAATAAGATATTTGATATAACATTTTATGTATATAAGGAAAATAGTAATTTAGTATCTAGTGATATTGAGAGAATAAATATTAATTCAAATAATAATGAAATTAAAACATATAAGGAATTAAATAAAAATTATGATTTATTTCATAACGAAGTAATTGATAAAAATTCTAAATTAGTAGCGTTTACTTTTGATGATGGTCCTAGTTATAAGACAAGCAAAATAGTTGATATATTAAATTCTTATAATGCGACGGCTACTTTTTTTGTAGTTGGTAATAAGGTAAAAAATTATCCTAAAATTTTAAATAGGATGATTGATTTGGGGATGGAAATTGGTAATCATACTTATTCGCATAAAGAACTAACAAGACTAAAAGAAAGTCAAATAAATGATGAAATAAGCAAAACTAATGATGAAATATTTAAAGTCACTAAAACCAATTCAATATTATTTAGACCTTCTTATGGAACAATTAATAAAAAGATTAAAAATAATTTAAAATATCCATTAATATTATGGAATTTAGATACTTTAGATTGGCGTTATCATAATTCTGAATATATTAAAAATAAAATTATTAATAATGTTAATGATGGCGATATTATTCTAATGCATGATACATATAGTGCTACTGTTAAAGCTATAGAAAAGGTTTTGCCAGTATTATATGAAATGAATTACAGGGTAGTTAGTGTATCGGAATTGTTTTATTATAAAAATATAGTTCCTAAATTAGGTTATGGATATGGATCTATTAAATAATATTATATTTTAATGATAGATAACTAAAGTGCAAATCTTACACTTTAGGAGAACATATGATAATTAATATATAAAAAACCACAATAATAATTTTTTTTGATAATTTTAATTAAAAAAAACGATTTTTCTAGTAATTTTTTTATAAATATAGTATACTTATATCATAAGGAGGAATAATTATGGAAACAGGAACAATTATTTTATTAGCAGTTATTGCAGTTGTGGTAATTTTAATCTTTTCTATTATTGGAACATACAATAAATTAATTAAGGGAAGGAATAAAGTTCGTGATCAATTTTCACAAATTGATGTTCAATTAAAAAGAAGAGCTGATTTAATTCCTAATTTAGTTGAAACAGTTAAAGGTTACGCAACACATGAAGAAAATACATTAACAGAAGTAATAGCGGCTAGAAATAAATTAGCTAGTGCTAATACAATTAATGAAAAAATTGAATCAAATAATCAATTAACAGGTGCTTTATCAAGATTGTTTGCTTTATCTGAAGCTTATCCTGATTTAAAAGCAAATCAAAACTTTATTAGTTTACAAAATGATTTAAAAGATACAGAAGATAAAATTTCTTATGCTAGACAATTTTATAATGATACTGTTTTAAACTACAATAATTCAATTGAAGTATTTCCTTCAAATATTGTAGCTTCAATATTTAGCTTTAAAACTTTTGATTTCTTTAAAATAGATGAAACTGAAAAAGAAGCTCCAAAAGTTCAATTTTAAAATTTTTGGCTTACTTTGTAAGCCTTTTTTGTTAGGAGAATAGTTATGAAGAAAATTTTACTTTTAATAATAATGTTTTTTGTGATGCCTTTAGCTGTATTTGCTAATGACTATAAAACAGATAAATTTTATATAGATGCAACTATTAATAATGATGGATCAGTGACGTTTAAAGAATTTGTTAAATTTAATGGTTCTGATTATAATTACTTGAGACGTAATTTAGAATTAAAAGGAAATACAAAAGCATTTGTTGGCTCTGATTATAATTCTTTTTATGAAACAAATATTTATAATGCTAGTGGTTTGAATGACAATATGTGTTTTTCGTCAATTAATTCATTATATTTTAAAGATTGGGAATATTTAACTAATAATGATAAATGTTTTTCAAAAATTAGTTCTGGTTATAATGGATTATCAGGTAAATATACTTTTATTAATACCGGTTCTGAAATTGAAGCTAAAATATATAATCCAGGTAGTAATAATCAAGCTTTTTATTTAGAATATACAGTTAATGATTTAGTAGTTGTTCACAATGATGTTGCTGAAATGATGTTCAATTGGACATGGGATGAATTTGTTGAAGATTTTAAAATTAAGATTAATTTACCCGGTCCTTCTAATGAATTAAGAATATATTCTCATGGTCCATTAAATGGTGGTAATGAATTAACTAATAAAAACGGTGCGTTAGTGTATTGGGATTTTTTAAATGCAAATGATTTAATAGATGCTAGAATAGTTTTTGATAAATCATTGGTTCCTAATGCAACTAAATTTTCTAATGTTGATGCTTTGGATAAAATACTTGAATTTGAAACTATTCAAGCTAATAAACAAAATGAAAAAAGAGAAGCTGCTAGAAATTTATTATATGGATCTTATATAGTGTTTTCTATTTATATGATAAGTTTATTATATATGGTTATTAAATTTTATAAAAAATATGATAAAGAATATGGTAATTTATCGGATTTAAAATATTATAGAGATTTTCCAAGTAATGCTGGTCCCGAAATAGTAGGTTATTTACTAACTAAAAGTAATATTAAATCAGAATATTTATCTGCTTCAATAATGGAATTAATAAGAAAAAAAGTTTTATTATTAGAAATTGATTCTAATGATCATGATAATTTTATAATTAGAGATGCAAAAATAATTGACGATAATTTGACAGAAACAGAAGTTTTATTAAAGGATTGGTTTATTAATGAATTAGGTAATGGAACTTTTGTTACTAATAAAGATATTAAAAAAGCTAGTAAAAATAGTTATGAATCTTTTTTACAAAAATATAATGAATGGAAAAATAAAGTTATAGCAATTGGTATTAGTAATAATTATTTTGAAGAAAATGGTTTTAAAAAATTTAAATATTCTTTATATTCATTTTTAGGAATTGGTTTATTTATAATATCTACTATTTTAGATATTATATCTATTTTCTCTATATTAACTGTTTTATTATCTATAGTTAGTTTTATTTATATTATATTTTCACAAAAACGAACTGGGACTGGTAATGACGAATATATTAAATGGAAAGCTTTAAAAAATTTTATGTTAGATTTTGGTAAAATGGATGAAAAAGAATTACCAGAAATACATTTATGGGAAAGATATTTAGTATATGCGACTACTTTTGGAATAGCAGATAAGGTGGAAAAAGCTATGAATATGAAAATTAAAGAATACTACCCAGAAACAAATATGAATAATATGACTTTTCTATATTTTAATAATTATTATTTAGCTAGTGCTATAAATAATAGTATTACATCTGGTGTATCACGGGCTATTTCTACTCAAGTTGCGGCTGCTTCTGCTAAAGCTTCAGCTAGTGGATTTGGTGGTGGATCATCATTTGGCGGTGGCGGTGGCGGCTTTGGTGGCGGTGGCGGTCGAGGATAATGCTGGCAGTAATTGATAATAAAGAATATCATGTTATAGTTGAAAAAAAAAATAATAAAAATACATATATTAGAATTAACGATAATTTAGACATTGTTGTTACAACTAATTATTTGATTTGTGATAAATCTATTTTAGAATTAATTAATAAAAATGAAATTTCAATTAAAAAAATGATATTAAAAAAAGAAAATAAATTATTACATGATAATAATGAATGGATATATTTATTTGGTAAAAAATATTATGTTATATATGGAAACTTATTTAAAACAGTCGATATTAGGGATGATAAAATATTTGTTTTGGATGAAAAACATTTTAATAAGTATTTAAATAATTTAATTAAAGAAACTTTTTTAAATCATTTAAATAAATGGTATAATATGTTTGATGAAAAAATTGATTATCCAAAATTAAAAATTAGAGTTATGAAAACAAGATGGGGTGTTTGTAATTACGTAAAAAGGACAGTTACTTTAAATTTAAATTTATATAAATATGACATTGAATGTTTAGATTATGTTATTATACATGAATTATCTCATCTTATTCATCATAATCACTCAAGTTTTTTTTGGGAACTTGTTTATAAATATTGTCCTAATTATAAAATTATAAGAAAAAAATTAAGAGAGTAGTGATATTATGTTAATAACTTCTTTAGAAAATAATCATATAAAAGATATTTGTAAATTAAAGGACAAAAAATATCGTGATGAAACTAAAACTTTTCTTATTGAAAGTGGTCATTTAGTATTAGAAGCCGCTAAAGCTGGTTTAATTAAAGAATTAATTTTGGAAAAAGATGAATTGTTTCCAATTGATATTAGACCTTTATATGTTACAAGGGAAATTATAAAAAAGATTAGTGATTTGGAGAATCCTTCTAATGTTATGGCAGTTGTTTTAAAGAAAGAAGAAGAACCTATAGGTGAAAAAATATTGATTTTAGATAGTGTTCAAGATCCTGGTAATTTAGGAACTATTATTAGAAGTTGCGTTGCATTTAATATTGATACTTTGGTTTTAAGCCCAAATACAGTTGATTTATATAATTCTAAAGTTATTAGATCAACCCAAGGTATGATGTTTCATTTAAATATTATTGTGCGTGATATTATTCCTTTTATTAATGAATTAAAAAAAGATTATTATAAAATAATTGGAACAAGAGTTACATATGGAACTAATATAAAAGACGCTAAAATTTTTAGTCATTTTGCATTAGTGATAGGTAATGAGGGAAAGGGTATAAGAGAAGAAGTTTTAGAACTTTGTGATGAAAATTTATATATTAATATGAATGAAAAATGTGAAAGTTTAAATGTTGGCGTTGCTTCTAGTATTCTCTTATATGAAATAAATAATAAATGAAATATGTATATTTAGGCAAAATTGTTGGAACTCATGGTATAAAAGGTGAAATTAAAATATTAAGTGATTTTAAATATAAAAATAAAATATTTAAAAAAGGTTTTAAACTTTATATTGGACCAGAAAAGATAGAAGAAATTATCTTATCTTATCGTCATCATAAAATTTTTGATATGATTGTTTTGAATAATTTTAATAGTATTAATGATGTTTTAAAGTATAAAGGTTATAATGTTTTTATTAATAAAGAAGATTTGATATTGAATAATGATGAATTTTTAAATGAAGATATAATTGGATTATCTGTTTATATATTAGAACAATATATTGGTATTGTAAAAAAAATAGATAAATTACCTAAAGAAATTTTAATTGTTGAAAATGATAAGAAACACTATCTTATTCCTTATGTTTCTGATATAATAGAGTGTATTAATTTAAAAGAACGAAAAATTATTGTTAAAGATATAAAGGGTCTGATAGAATGAAAATAGATATATTAACGTTATTTCCTAATATGTTTGATGGCTTTTTAAATGAATCTATTATAAAAAGAGCTATTGAAAAGGGGATAGTTCAAATAAATATTTTTAATATTAGAGATTATTCTCCTTTTAAAAACAAACAAGTAGATGATTATCCATTTGGTGGTGGAGCGGGAATGGTTCTTATGTGTGAACCAATATTTAACGCCATTGAAAGCTTGCGAAAAGAAAATTCTTTAGTCCTAATGATGACACCAAGTGGACAAAAATATAATCAAAAAACAGCTGTTGATTTGGCTAAAAAGGATCATATAATATTACTATGCGGTCATTATGAAGGCTTTGATGAAAGAATTAAAAGTATTTGTGATATGTTTATTAGTATAGGTGATTATATTGTAACAGGTGGAGAATTACCGAGTATGATTGTTGCTGATTCAGTCGTTAGATTAATTGATGGAGTAATTTGCCCAGAATCATTAGTTGATGAAAGTTTTAACGATGATTTACTTGATTATCCCAATTGGACTAAACCAGTTGATTTTCGTGGAATGAAAGTGCCAGATGTTTTACTTAGTGGTCATCATAAAAATATAAATAAATATAGAATGGATGAAAGAATTAAAAAAACAAAAGAATTAAATAGTAAAGTTGGTGATTAGTTTTATGAATAATAAAGGATATTATCTTCAAAAAGATACGAAGACAAATGAAACCGTTTATATTGAATATAAAAATATAGATGGTTATAAAATAACTCCTAAAGTAAAAAAAGAAGATGCTATTGAAGTTAATAAAATAGTTTTTGTGTCACCAACAATGAGTGAAAAATTAGTTAAGAAAAAAATAGATAAAAAAATATCTTATTTATTAAATAAATTAAAAGAAATAGAAGAAGATGATGATGATGACAGTGGTGATATAATTAGACAATCATTAATGGATGCAGAAAGATTAAAATTAATGATTATTAGGACATATGTGCGTTATTTAGGCAATACATATCAATCATTAACATTAAGAAAAATTCAAATAATTATTAATCAATTAAGAGTAAAACTATATATGTTAAGAGATAAATCTTTAGATAATGAAAATTATATTGAAAGAGGTCGAGGAAGATAAATATAGTTTAGGTATAGGCTAAAATGTTAAAAAGTATTGCAATTTATTAAAAAATATGTTAGAATCATAATGTTCAAAGAAGGTAATCCGCTATTTATTTATGATTACTGGATCAAAAAAGGAGAGTGAAAATCGTGAATGTAATTGAAAAAATTACTAGTGCTCAAATCAATCCTAATATTCCTGAATTTAGAGTAGGAGATATTGTTAAGGTTGGTTTTAAGGTAGTCGAAGGAAAACGTGAAAGAATTCAATTTTTTGAAGGATTGATTATAGCACGTAAAGGATCTGGAATTAGCGAAACATTTACTATTAGAAAAGAATTTTCTGGTATTGGTGTTGAAAAAATTAGTCCTGTTAATAATCCTAAAATAGCAAGTTTCGAAGTTGTTAAAAAAGGTAAAGTTCGTCGTGCTAAATTATACTTTTTAAGAGACCGTTTGAGTCAATACAAAATTAAAGAAAGAAACAAATAAGCCTTTTGGTTTATTTTTTTTAAAAGGTGATTAATATGAATGAAAAAATTAAGGAATTTGTTCCATATATTGTTATACTTATTGTTGTTTTATTAATTAGATCTTTTATAGTTACACCAGTTATGGTTCAAGGAACATCTATGGATTCAACTTTAAAGGAAGATAATGTTTTATTATTAAATAAATTTACTTATTATTTTAATGAAATAAAAAGGAATGATATAGTAGTTATTGAGAATGGAAGTGAACCTTTAATAAAAAGAGTTATTGGATTACCTGGTGAACATGTTAAGTATGCTAATCATAAATTGTATATTAATGATAAAATTATTGATGATCCATTTGGTGATAAAACAAATGATTTTGATTTATCTGCCATAAAATATGATGTTATTCCTGAAAATATGTATTTTGTATTAGGCGATAATAGAAAAGATTCACTTGATAGTAGAATCATAGGATTAATAAAAAAAGAAGATATAGAAGGTAAGGTAAATATTAGATTATGGCCTTTAAATCAAATTTCAAAAGTTAATTAAAAATAAATACTTTAATATTTATTTTTTTATTT
>CAYVSY010000027.1:0-1928 GCA_964454255.1 uncultured Muribaculaceae bacterium | reverse complement strand
TATTTATTCTTCATATAATAATTTTGAAAGAAGATATTTTATGAATGAAAAATTATCTTTTGAAAATATTAGTAATGAAGATTTAAGAAAAGTTCTAAAAAAAATTAAAAAAGATATGGCATGTAGACCAACATGTTGTTTTGGACCAATAGGACCAACTGGACCAATAGGACCACCTGGACCAGCTGGAAGTAATGCTAATTCAGCAACTTGTTTTTGTGTAAAACAAATGAGAAACATTATTCAACAAATAATTACTTTATATCCAACGGATAATTTGATCGTTACTTTAGAAGGCGGGAATAATGTTAGTGGTAGACCAGAATCACTTTTGCCAGCTCCAAATAATAATCCAAATTCTGGTTTGTTTCAATTAGTTAATGCTCAAGGGACACCAGAAGAGGCGGTATCAATATGTAGAATTGTATCAATAAAAATAACTAGCAGTATTTATAATAATGCAATAACATATTTAACACAACCAAATCCACTACCAATTGGATGCGATGCAAATTGTGAAGTTGCCATTCGTTCTTATTTACCAATTGGAACACAAAATATAGATATTAAAGCTGGTGGTCAAACAGTAGCTCAAGGAAAAATTTTAAAAAGTGAGTATGGAATGGTTGCAGTAGTTGATAATAATAATAGTAATCCTACATTTGTTTCATTATGCAAAGCAGAAATAATTAATAAATATATAAACGACAATTAATAATAATTGTTGTTTTTTTCATATAATATTTATTGTTTAAAATGAAAAAAATTATATACTTTTATAGTTTTATAACTAAATATTATGCTATAATTGAAAGTGTTAAAACAATTATTAATAAAAAATAAAATTAATAAATTTAATAAAAAGTAAAATATATTCATGTCGGAAAAGAAGTAAGAAAGACTATAAAAAGATTAGGTGGAACAATACCAGAAGAATTATCTACTTATAAAAAAAGTTTAAAAAAACTTGAAAAATCATAGAAAAAACTAGAAATCAAAGGAAGTGAATAAAATGGCAAAAAATATGTATCAAAAAAGAGAAGAAAGAAGAAATAAAAAACTAGATAATAGTGAAAATCAAGAGGTGTTTCATAAGACGAATATCAACTGATTGATTACAATTAATTTAAGCCTCTGGACAAATCCTTATAAATAAAGGACTTGTGCAAAAATGCTTTTTACTTTTTTTGATAAAAAAACATAAAAATTGCCAATTTTCATTATATTTTGTTAATAATATTATATTTTATTGATAGAATTATAAAGGTGATTACAAAGTTTAAACCCTTCTAAAAAAGTTTAAAAGGAGATGAGAATATGAATGAAGAAAATAATTTGTTAATATATAAAAATAAAGATGGCAATATTATAGTTGATGCAATATATAAAGATGAAACATTATGGCTAACACAAAAGGGAATGTCTAAAGTATTTGAAGTTGGAGTTTCTGCTATTTCAAAACAGCTAAATAATATTTTTAATGATGAAGAACTTGATAAAAATTCAGTTGTTTCCAAAATGGAAATAACTGCTTCTGATAATAAAAGTTATAATACTGATATATATAATTTAGATGCTATTATTGCTGTTGGGTATCGTGTTAGTTCAAAGAAAGCAACAGAGTTTAGAATATGGGCTACTAAAATATTAAAAGAATATATGACTAAGGGTTTTGCTCTTAATGATGAAAGATTTATTAGAGGCAATAAATATGATGCTAAGTATTTTGATGAATTATTAGAACGTATCAAAGTAATTAGAGTAAGTGAGAGAATGGCTTATCAAAAGATTACTGATTTATTTATTGCAACATCTACTGATTATAACCCTAAATCAGAAGAAGCATATACTTTTTTTAAAATTGTTCAAAACAAACTTCATTATGCTATTTCTGGACATACCGCTGCTGAGCTTATATATAATAGAGC
>CAYVSY010000026.1:0-14027 GCA_964454255.1 uncultured Muribaculaceae bacterium | reverse complement strand
ATTCTCTTAATCTATCATTTGGTATAACAATCAATGTATCTACATGTTTTTTCAATTCATCAAGTCCTTGAACAGCTTGTTCCATACGCTTTTTACCTTCAAAACTAAATGGCTTAGTAACAATACCAACTGTTAAAGCTCCTAAATCTTGAGCCACTTCCGCAATTATTGGTGCTGCTCCAGTTCCAGTTCCACCACCCATACCGCAAGTTACAAAAACCATATCAGCGTCTTTTAAAAGTTCTTCAATTTCTTTTTTACTTTCTAAAGCGGCTTCTCTACCTACTTCAGGATTAGCTCCAGCTCCAAGACCATCAGTTAATTGTTTACCGATTTGTAATTTTGTTTCAGCTAAAGAATTATTTAAAACTTGTAAATCAGTATTAGCAACAATAAATTCCACACCTTTTAAGCCTGATTCAATCATTCTATTAACGGCATTGCAACCGCCACCACCTACACCGATTACTTTAATTTTTGCTAACTGATCCATTTCTAATCCAAACATATTTGTCATCATTTATCCTCCTTATTACTTATAAAATTATTAAATATTTTTGAAATAAATTTGTTTGTGTCTTTTCTTTTACTTTTAGGGGTTATTAATTTTTCTATTTCCTCTTCTGAAATTCCAATATATTCAGCACCCTTCATATCAAGTCTATCATCTAAATATTTTATCATTCCTAAAGAAGTTGTCCATTTATTATCTCTAACTCCTAAAATATCTTCATTAAATATTATAGCATCTTTTCCAAAAATTTCATATACTAAATATTTAAAAGCTTTCATTTCTGTCAATCCACCTGTTACAATTATATAATTAATATCTTGTTTAGTCAAAGAAAATATTTGATTTTTTGTCATATCTAATATTTCTTCTAATCTAGCCATTACCACTTCCGAAACTTCTAATTGATTTAACTTAATATTTTCATCATGTGTATTTTTAACTTCATATGTATCAATCAATTGTGAAAATCTTTTGTGAGCTAACGCAAACTTTTCTTTTATCGTTCTAGCATCAAAAATACTTACACCAAATACTTTACAAATATCTTTTTCAATATTTCTACCACCTATTTGAATCATTTCCGTGTTCATGAGTTTACCCTTATTAATTATAGAAACAGTTGTGACATCGTGACCTAAATTAAGAACTGCTCCTAATTTTTTATCTAAAGCTAAGGTTTTTGTTTCATAATAATCACAAATACCATTTACTGTAATATCCACAACTTCTAGTAAAGCACCTTCCATAACGGCTAATACTGAATAAATATTTTTTTTAGGGGTAGAAATCATAATTGCCTTCATATCAACATGATTGGCTTTTTTTCCTACAATTTTAGAATTATTTTTTTTATTATCTAATATAAAATCTAATGGGTTAACTGTAACTAATTCATAATCATTATCTAACTTTCCAATAACTGCTTTTTTAATTAAACTTGATATATGAGAACTAGTAATAATTTTATCGTCAGTTTCAATATTAATACTAGATTGAACATATAAAAACTTTGCATTATATGTCGGAATATTCACAATAACTTTATGGATTTCAAAACCTAGATCGTTATTTATTTCTTTTATTCCATCTTTTATACAATTAACAACTAAATTAGCATCAACTACTAACCCTTTTCTTATACCTTTAGAAGGACAAGCACGAGAAGCCAAAATGTTAATATTATTATTAAACATCTCACCTACAACTATTTTTATAGTATCACTACCTATATCAATACTTGTATACACTTTTTTCATATACATCGTCCTTTCATATCATATAACCATATTATACTAAAAAAATAAAAAAAAAGAAAGATATTAAGTAGATTTCCTTACTTTTTTTCTATTTTGAATAATAAATACTATGATAATACTAATTATATTAATAACTAATATTCCGATAATTATTAATATTAATGTATTCTTTTCTTTATTTAAATGAAGAATTTCTTCATCATTATATCTTTGAACAGTATTTTCTTTTTCATCAAAAGAATACTTATTTTTTTCGCCAGTTAAAACATTCATTCCATATAATAATCCATATGAACTATTATTATTAAGTTTATATATATCAAAAGATATATCATCAATTGTTATTGTTTTTTTAATATAATCTTTAGGAATATCAGTTTGATTTAACGCTAATAAATATAGTTTCATATTTGAAAAATTAACTTCTTTATATAAACTATATTTTTCATCATTATATACATACCAGGAAATAGTTCCTTCTTCATTTTTTAATGGAACAAGCGTTAATTTAGTTATTTCACTTTCACAACCAGTTATTTCTTGGTTATTAATTAAAATTATTTTTTCAACATAATTATTAGGTATTTCAATTAATCCTTTTTTTCTAACAATTGTCATGTTTTTATTATCAACTTGAACTATTATTGGATCAAATTCTTTAACATTAACATTTAATGTATACGTTCTTATATCACCTGATTGAGATGTGACTCTAATTAAAAATTTATTTAATCCATCAGTTACTTCTTTTTCTCCCAATCCATCAACGCTGGCATTTTTATCAGAAACAACACCAGTTATATTTATTTTGGTTGTATTTGGTTCACAATCAATTGAATATTCTAATGTATCAGCATTAAATTCAGGTGATAATATTTTATTGTCAACACTTAAACTAGATAAATAATTATTTTTAGAATAGGTAGCCTTCAATTCAGCTTGCGTAATTGCTTTTACAGTAATACTATTAGGATTACTACTAACATTCATATAATCGTTAGTAGTAAAATCTGCCACTCTATAATTAGCGACCGTTATTGATGAAGTTCCACTTTTTTTAACTTTAAAAGTATAAGTATAAGTAACCGTTTTTTGACTACTAGTAGATTTGGTTGAATCAGCTACATGAAGATTTTCCGAACCACTTGTAACTGTCCAATAACTAGAATCATGTTTTAAATCAAATTGCCACGCTCCAATTGAAGCACTTGATGTGATTTTAACCGTTACCGTAAAAGTATTCCCAACCACTACATTTTTAGAAGATGAAGAAACGCTAATTGTAGCATTAGATGCATTAACTTTTAATGGAAATAAAATTAATAAAAATAATAAAAATAAATATTTAATTTTTTTCATTTTTATACCTCCTAACTAATATCTATAATTCCAAGAATGTGCTTTTGAATTTTCAACAAATCAAGAATTGTAATTTCGCCGTCTTCATCAATATCACCAGCTTTAAAATAAGCTCCCGTTAAATCAGTAACATTTAATAATTTTTTTTGAATAGATAATAAATCTAATATGGAAATATCACCATCACCAGAACTATCACCTTTTATAATAATATCATATGATTTACTTTCAAGACCATTATCAATCACTAGTTTATCACCAGTCGCAATAATTTTATTTACCTTAACATTATTATTTTTATCTTTTAAAACAGCCAATACTTTATTTGAATAAGAATTAACCATTTGAATTATTTCATTAGTTATTGTCCCTCTATTTATCCCATAAGTAAAATCATTATTATATGAAATATCAATATTATCCATAACATCATTAATAGTAGGAACATCCCCAATATTATAAATAATTAAACTATATGTTGTATTAATATTATTATAATTACTACTTTCTTTTGGAATAAACAATAAATCTAATTGCGTTGATCCAAAAAATAAACCTTCTATATTAACATTAACTTCTTCATTAGCTTTAATTTCTCCCGTTGTGGAAACGGTCAATTTTATTTTACCTGAATTATCGGTTATATTCCACACTCCATCAACATTGGCTTTAACCATTAAAGTTGTTTTTCCTCCAACCACAACCGATCCACTAGTTGAACTCATAATCTTAACTGGATCTTGTTTTTTGATAGAACAAATTATTTTTTTTGTAGTTAATGTCCCATCATTCCAAATATGATTTTGATCAACATTAGACATTAATTCATAATTACCAGCTAAAGTTCCTATGTTTTTATCTAATGTCCAGCCACTAGAATCAGGAATATCAATCAATGTCCAAGAAGTTCCATTATATGTTCTATCAATACAAAGAGAATTATTTGGAATATCAATACTCAATTTATCTATCTTAATTATTGCATTATCGTCTTTTTCATTTGAAGCATAATCATTATAATTACCACTATTATCTTTTATATAATAATAAATAGTTGTTGTCCCAGCATTAATTTTAGTTGGTTTTATAGTAGAACCACTTAAATAATTATCTGAAGTTAATATTTCTTCACTATAATAAATTGAAATGTTTTTATTAGGATTAGTTATTAAATTAAATGTTTTTTCCAATCCATCATAATTACCACTATAATTTACTTTAGTAACACTAATATTATTTTTTTTAATTGAACATGATAATGATTTTGAAGTTGTTCCATCACTAAATTTATAATTAGTATCTGTATTAATTTGAACATTTTGGCTTCCAACATTTGTTCTTAAATTATTAGAAATAGAAACACCATTACTCATATTAGTTAATGTTTGTTCTGAACCATTATATGTTAAATCTAAACAATTAATATCAGTCGCAACATAATGTTTTTTAATATTAATTTTAAATGTTTTAACATCACCATTTTGTGCTGTTACTTTAAAATTTAAAGTTTTTATTTCGCCAACATTGTTATTAATACCCGTTATTAAACCAAATCCACTTGTTGAAGCATTTGAATTAATTGTTTCTGTTGTTATAGTTAAAGATGTTTTATTAGAAGGAATGCTTATTGTATATTCGTTAACTTCATTATTAAAATCATCTAAATTAACATCATCAATTTTAATATATTTTAACCAATTATTAGGATTACCTGGATTAGGTAATGAATAATTGCTAGAATTCATTTCATTATATACTGGAATTGCAAAAACAAAAGAACTATTTAATAATCCAGCATCGTTATAAGCTGTCCATGATTTAGATGATTCACTATAAGGTGCCGCTATATTTTGCATATATTGATGAGTATATATTGTCGTTGATGTAGGTGAAACATCCCATTTTTGAAAATATGAAGTGTATTGTCCTCTTGATAAATATCCATCGGATAAAAACATAGATCCCCCAATGATAGCTTTATATGGACTATTCCATGGCTTAAAATAACTAGTATCTGTTCCGTTAATTCCACCATAAGCACATACTAAACCATCTAAAGCAGGAGTTGTTGAACCAGATGCACCAATATTAAAGAAATTATAATAACCACTAGCTGTAATACCATTATGAGTCCATTCATTTCCATTAGTAGCTGTTCCACCATTAAGACCAACTTCTTGAATCATTCGACTTATCATTTGAACTGGACTAATATCATTTTTCATAGCTGCTTTCAAAAAAGCATTAGCGTAATCACTACTAACTATATTAATGTCTTCATCTTTCATATTAGATAAATTATCATTAACAATTTCAGAAATAATAGTCGTAGAATTTTCTTTTGTTTTAATACTATTAATATATGTTTCATATAAATTTGGCATAAATGATTTTCCTAACATATTAATAATAATGTTTTTAGTATGATAAGATGAACTATAATTTAATCTCTCAAATTGCCAAATCCTTTTTTCATTCAAAAAATTTCTTGAATCTAAATAATAAGCAATTGTTTCTCTATTGGCTCGATACCATTCTGTTTCTTTTTTATCGCGAAAAAATTGATCAGTTAAATAGTCATAAGTTCCCGATTCAGTTGAACGATACCCTTCTGGAGAATCATACCATATTAAACTTTTACTACCAATATCTTCATTATCAAGAACATCCGAAAATTTTAAGCCTGTTTTAATTGGTTCAAATAACCAATTAGGATATTTATTATGTAAATCACTTAAAAATGGTAAATAACTTTTATAAAACCCTTTATTACATAATTCTAATTGATAAGGATCAGTTACATCATCACAACTATTATCATAATAAATCAAAGCATAATTACTACAAACATAAGCATTAGTTGAACCACTATCAGGCATTTTAATTTGATACCATTTTTTGCAAGCTGTTTGTCCCGTAACATTATCATTTATAACAGAAACCTCTGTCCCGTTAGATAAAGCACCTACAATACTAAAATTAGAACCAGGACCACTTCTAACATTTAAAGCATCATTAGTTTTAATAATAGCCGTTAACGAAAAAACATTTTTACAACTTAGTAAAATAGTGAGCATTACAAAAGAAAATACAATATTAAAATATTTTTTATTCATAATACCACCTCTATCATAATAATTATATCAAACATGGACCGTTTTTTCCATATTTTTGTATTGTTTGACACTTTTTTAAATAAAATTATCTAAAAGTATTAATATTGAAAGAATACAAATAATAAGTTATAATTAGGACTATGGAGATGACTTATGAAAAAATGCATAAAAAAAATTTTAATTCCTTTAATATATCTATTCACAAGTTTTTATTTAATATATAACATATATATATTGAATGATATTGAAAATATAATTAGATATATCTTTATTTTCATTATTATTGGATTAAATATACTATTAATAAGAAATACTTTAATTAAAAAAAAAAAACGAAAAATATATTTAATAATACTTATTATTATTTCGCTAATAAATTTATTTATTGGATTAAATATAAATAAAATATATAATTCTTTAAATAATTTAAACAAAGAAATGATAACTTATTCAAGTAGTATTGTATCATTATCAAACAATTCAATTTTAGTAGATAATATAAATAATGAGAAAATTGGAATTATTACTGTTCAAACAAGTCCTGATGGCTATATTATACCTAATATAATTATAAAAGAGAAAAAACTAAATAATATTGAATTAGTTAAATATGAAAATTATATTGATATGTTAACTGATTTATATGATAAAAAAATAGATTTAGCTTTCTTACCTACTACATATAAAACAATGTATAGTTCTCTACCTCATTTTGAAAATATAAATAATGATACTAAAATCATTTATAGTCAAAATAAAGAATATAAAAATACTAGTAAAGAAACTTCCACTGAATCAATTACTAAACCTTTTACTTTATTAATAATGGGTATCGATTCAGAAATTGATGATATAAGTTCTGTCACATCATTTAACGGTGATTCCTTAACATTAATTACTTTTAATCCAGAAACACTAAACACAACCTTTTTATCAATCCCTCGTGATACCTTTGTGCCAATAGCATGTTTTAAAAATAAATATGAAAATAAAATAACTCATGCGGCTTGGCAAGGCGAAAATTGTATGATTGAGACTATTCAAGAATGGATGGGTATAAACATCGATTATTATGTCAAAATTAATTTCAAAGGATTAGTTGCTTTAGTAAATGCACTAGACGGTATAACGATTGATGTTCCTTATAATTTTTGTGAACAAGATAGTAATCGTTTATGGGGCAAAAACACTGTCTTTGTTGATAAAGGAATTCAAACATTAAATGGTCAACAAGTCTTAGCTTTAGCTAGACATCGTAAAGAAACAGCCTATATGAAACAATACTGCGGAAAAAAATATATTGGTAATAATGTTAGTGATACTATTAGAGGTCAAAATCAATTATTAATTATTAAAAGTATTTTAAATAAAACTAAAGAAATTAGAAATTTAGACACTATATATAATGTTTTAGATGCCACTAGTAAAAATATGGATACCAATATTACAACTAATCAAATATTATCATTATATAATGTTTTAAAAAAAATATTGATAAACAATACATCTACTGAAACATTTTCTATTCAAAAATTATATCTCACTGGTTATGATCAATATATATATGATGATACCTTAAAATTACCATTATATAATTATATATATTATCGCGGTAGTCTAAGAGATATTATAAACGCAATGAAATTAAACTTAAATATTGAAAAGCCACAATTAATAAAAGAATTTACCTTTTCTATAAATAATAATTGGACTGAAGAAATAATTGGAACAGCTAAATATAAAGTAGAAGATTATATTAATGTATTACCTGATTGGACTAAATCAACTAAAACAGAAGTAGATGCATGGGCTAAAAAATTTAATTTTAAAATTAATTATGAATATGAAAATAGTTCTAAATATGAAAATAATCAAATTATTAAACAAAGTTATCCTTATGGATATAGATTAGATAGTATAAAAAATAACACTATTACTATCACAATAGCTAAGAAAGAAACAACGACTATTACTTATGTAGATTGTAGTATAGAAGAAAATAATAAAAATACTAAATGTTTAATGCCCAACTTTATCAATAAAACAATTGATGAATTTAATACTTGGTATAAAAATTTAACTAAATATAAAATTACCATATCCTCTCCTATTATGACTGAAATAAAAAAAACAGATGATAATTATGATGAAACACAAAAAGGAAAAATTATATATCAATCCAAGGAAGAAAAAACATTATTAAAAAATATTGTTTCATTAGAAATTAAATATATAAAAAAAGAAGATCCAATTGAATAATTTGGATTTTTTTAAAAATTATGATGTTGTTTGAACAGCTGAAGCTGTAATATAACTTACTAAATTAGTTCCGATATAACCATTAGTGCTTAATTCTGCATCGGCCCAAATATACACTTTATAGGCCACATTATTTTCACTTAAAGCTTCATTATCAAATAAAGTTAAAGTTGTTCCTGAAGATGTTCCTTTACCTTGTAGTGTTCCTGTATAAGAAGGCGTATTTGAATAAGTATAAGGAGAAGCTGAATTGGTGCTTTTATACACTTCCCATTTAATAGCTGAGAAATCTATTACACCATATTCACTAAGGGAATTAGCACTTTGAGTTAAAGTTGTTATGTTTAAAGTTAAAGTAGCAATTCCATTAAGACTCCCACTTTTTTTCTTAATTACTACTTCCGTTGATGCACCTCCAGTTTTATCAGTTGATGATATTAGTCCATTATTGTTAATAGCCGCTCCACTAACATAATCAACATCGAAAAAAGTTGTCGAACCACCAATAGCAGTAGTTTCACTTTGCCAAACAAACCAAGCATATGTCATCCCAGCAATTATAATAATAAATATTATAATTCCAATAATTATTCCTATTATTTTTTCTTTTTTCAAAAAATTCAACTCCTTTATCATAAAACAAGTATATCACATTTCATAAATATTATAAATACTAAATAAATTTTTATTTTTTTCTTGACAAATAAATAATAATGTTTATAATATAAATCACCAATTCAAATTTTTAGGCGAATTGGTGCTAGTATCACACTAGCCAACCCCTTTTTATTCTTTTTGGGAGATCGACCTCAGGGGGACGGTCTCTTTTTTTTTTAACTTTTTTCAATATTAGTAGCAAGATCAATTTCATAACCTTGCTCTTTTAAATATATAATAAAATCTTCTAAAGCTTCATAATTACCTTTATTTTTAGGATGAATCAAATAAATAGCACCATTATGTAAGCGTTCCTTCATTAATTTTAAAGAATATTCTTTCGTTGTTGTTTGTGCCCAATCATTATAATAAAAACTCCAAAAAATGCTTTTATAACCCATCTCTTTTAAAATAGTTAATGTTCTTTCACTATAGATTCCATTTGGATATCTAAATATTTTAGGCATATCTTTACCCGTAATATTTTTATATTCTTCTTCTACCAATTTTATCTCTTTTAGAAAATCATTAAATTTTTCTGGAATTGCTAGAGAATTCATATTTTTATGTCCAACCGTATGATTTCCTATCACATGGCCATGTTCTAATAAAGATCTCATTAAATCAGCATTATCTTTCATATATTTATAACAAACAAAAAATATACCTTTAATATTATATTTGTTTAAAATATCCGCTATTTCTTTAACATATGTAATAGGATTTCCACCTTCATCAAAAGTAAAATAAACCTTCTTCTCATTTAAACCCAAATGATAAGCATTATATGAATTAAAAAAAGATGCATAACTTTCATACGGTCTAATTCCATTTTTATTAGAAGAAAATCCCCAATCAATCGTTTTATTTAATATTTTTTCATAACGTTTAAATCCATTTTCCAATGATAATACTTGGACAATACGTTTTTTTTCCGTTTTATTATTATTTTTGTCAACAACAGAATATTTGACTTCATATATTCCTTCTTTAGTAACATCAACATTGTTTACAATTTTAATTTGTTCAGAAATATCACCATCATTATTATCAACGGCTTTTGCTCCAAATTCATAATATGGATAATTTAAATAAATAATTAATTTCGTTTCACCAATTAAAATAATTTCTGGTGAAAGATTATCAATAACATTAACTATTCTAACAACTTTATTATTCTTATATTTATATACTACTTCATATTTACCAACAACATTAGTATTAACATTATTGGTTATTTCTAATAATTCTGATTTTTCCATATCATCAATTAATAGTTTTGCGCCTTCATCAACATAATTAGTATTTAATGATATAGAAACATCACGAGAACCATTAATAATAATCTTATTATTGTTAGAAAACAACATAATTATAATAATTAAAAAAAGAATTAAAAATAATATACTATATCCTTTTTTATTTAATTTAAACTTCTTCATAATTCACCTATTTTTACTATTATAACATCAATAAAGAAAAAAGAATAGATTATTCTATTCCTCATTCGTTATTTATTGTTGTTTTGAGAACTATAACTTCCGTTACTTAATTGAGATTCACCCATTTTAACTAAACGTTTAGTGATTTCTCCACCAACTGATCCATTAGCTCTTGAAGTTGCATCTGGTCCTAAATTAACACCAAATTCATTAGCTATTTCATATTTCATTCTATCGATAGCTTGCTTTGCACCTGGAACTGTCATTCTACTGTTGTTTGAATTGTTCATTAAATTCACCTCCTACATTAATAGAATGTGAATTTTTTATAATATCATACTAAAAATAAGTTGGTAATTATTTCTATATTAATTCTTTTTTTATAGAATTAACATCAATTATTTCAATATTATTAATAGTTTCATTTATTAATTCTTCAAAATTAATATTTTTTTCCATATCTATTATTTTATCCATTTTAGGATTAATAACAGGATGTTTAGGAACAAATATTGTGCAACAATCTTCATAAGGTTCAATCGATATTTCGTAAGTTCCTATTTTTTTAGAAATATCAATAATTTCAAGTTTATCCATGCATGCAACAGGTCTAATTATAGGAAAATTAGTAACACTATTAATAACATTTATACTAGTTAATGTTTGACTTGCTACTTGACCAATACTTTCACCATTAATTATCGTTAAACATTTTCTTCTTTTAGCGACTTCTACACTTATTCTATACATCATTCTACGCATAATGGTTATCATATAAGTAGGATCCATTTCCTTATAAATTGTTTCCTGAATTTTGGTGAAATTAACCACATGTAATTTAATATTTGGTTGATAAAAAGATAATTTTTCTAATAATTTAATAACTTTATTTCTAGCCATTAAACTAGTATGTGGTGGTGATTCAAAATAAATAGTTTCTACTTTTATACCCCTTTTTAAAGCTAAAAACAAACTTACTGGTGAATCAATTCCACCCGATAACATGGTTAATCCTTTCCCCAAAACTCCGACTGGATAACCACCTAAAGCATAAATTTCTTTATGATAAATATATGTATCCTTTTCTCTTATTTCTAATTTAACTAAAATTTCAGGATTGTGAACATCAACTTTAATATTAGAAATATTTTTAAGTAAAAAAGCACCTATAATATTATTCATTTCGGGACTATTATATATAAATTCCTTATTAGCTCGATGTGTTTCTACTTTAAAAGTTTTAAAATCAATATCTTTATAAATATCTAATATTTTATTTTTAATATCATTAATATTATTATTAACTTTTGATACAATTACTATACTATGTATACCAAAGATTTTTAATAATCTATTAATTACTTCATCTAAATCTTTTTCATCGCATTCAATAAACATTCTAACGCGACTATGGGTTAATTTAATATCAAATTTTTTTAACGAAGATTTAATATTTTCAACTAAAATTCTAATAAATAAAGCTCTATTATCTTTTTTTGTAGTTAATTCTCCATATTTAATTAATATAATCTTTTTCATCAATTCACCTCAACTTAATTATTATAATCCATTTTTAATTATTAGTTCAAGTGTTTTTAATATAATTTATAAATTTTTACTATTCAAACAATCATAATAAGAACAAACAATTTTTTAAAACTTGTTTGTTTTAATTCTCGCTAAGTAAAGAACTTAATGATTCAATTTTATATCCTTTTTGATTTATAAATTTAATACCGCTTATTATTTCATCAATATTAGTTTTATTTAAATTTAAATATATAATTAAACCGTTATTAATATTTTTTTTAACATAACTATAAATATTATTAGAAATCATATTAGTTTTTATTGTCCACATATTATTATTAGCACAAATATTTAAAATATCATTATTTTTTTCTTCTACTAAACAATAAATACTTTTATTATTTGAAATACCATTTATTAAATTATTACCATATATAATATTATCTTTTAAATATTTTTTATCTACTCCATAATTATATAATTCATTCTTTATTGCCAGTTTTTTAAAATCATTAAGATTATTATTTAATAATAATGTATCAATAAAATAATTATACTTATTATCGGGTAATTTATTAATTAATTCTAAATCACTTATATCATCAATCGCAAAGATTATAGAAATATTTTTATTTCTATTTGAACCACTTATAACATATTTATCATAATTATTAAAAATCGATATTTCTGGTTTAACAATATCATATATAAGTAAACTTTCCTTAAAAAGACCAATTTTTTTCATATTGGAATAACTTCTTTCAACATTAACCTTTTTTCCATAAACACCCGGAATAATATTATCATTATCAATAATAGCATTAATTGCGTCATAATTATAATTTTCTTTATTTTTTTCTATTTCTATCATTAAATCATCATTTTCTTTAATAATTGTTATTGTTTTTTCTGTATAAAAAAAACTAAAACATATTAATACAATAAGTCCAAGATATTCTAATATCTTTTTCATTTAACCACCTATTATAATATATGTTTTAGTTAACATATTTTAACTATTTTTTTAATAATTCTTTTCTTGATAAATTTAATTTGCCTTTTTTGTCATATCCTGTTGCGACTGCAATAACTTCATCTCCAACTTTAACAACATCACTTGTTTTTTCAACACGATTAACATCTAATTGAGAAATATGAATTAATCCTTCACAACCAGGCCACAATTCCACAAAACATCCAAATTCTTCAACTTTAACTACTTTACAATTATATACCTTACCAAATTCTACTTCACGAGCTATATCTTTTATTCTATTAGCTGTATCTTCAATGATTTGTTTATTAGTATGATAAATTATAACTCTACCATCATCTTCTAAATCAACCTTAACTGCATTAACATCATTAACTGTATTTACATGACTACATTCTAATATTTGTAATCATTTCACCACCGCGACCAATAACATCTTTAATTTTATCAGGATTTATCATAAAGACACATGTTTTTGGTGCATATTGGCTTACTTCTTTTCTAGGTTCTTTAATTGTTTCTTCAATTAAATCTAAAATTTGAAAACGAGCTTTTTTAGCTTGTGCCAAAGCTTCACATAAAATCTTTTTATTTATACCACTTATTTTAATATCCATTTGTAAAGCACAAATACCATTTCTAGTTCCAGCTACTTTAAAATCCATATCTCCTAAGTGGTCTTCCATTCCTTGAATATCAGTTAAAATAGTCCAACTATCATCACATGTTATAAGTCCCATCGCAATACCAGCTACCGGACTCTTAATTGGAACACCAGCAGTCATTAAAGCCATACAACCAGCGCAAATAGAAGCTTGTGAAGATGAACCATTACTTTCTAATATTTCTGATACAACTCTAATTGTATATGGAAATTCTTCTTCACTAGGTAAAACTTGT
>CAYVSY010000025.1:0-14418 GCA_964454255.1 uncultured Muribaculaceae bacterium | reverse complement strand
CAAGTTATTTAACAGGAGATGGAGCCTATAAAACCAATATTCTTCAATCCACAACAGGAAACATAACAGGAATATATGACATGAGTGGTGGTGCATTTGAATACATGATGGGTGTTCAACAAGATAATACAGGCACAAATACCCCAATGTCAGGATATACAACAGCATACAATTCAGGCTTCACAGGAAAAGTATATGCAAGTGGAAGTTTCACCCAATATACAGGAACAGCATTTCCAGCTAAAAAGTATTATGATTTATATGCATATGGAACAACATATAATGGTCAAACAGCTTATAATAGAAGTCATTTAGGAGACGCAACCGGTGAAACACGTTCATGGAATAGTGATGACGCTAGCTTTGTTGGCGCCAGTCTCCCTTGGTTCTTTCGCGGTGGCTACTATGGCGATGGTTCTAGTGCCGGTGCGTTTGCCTTCATCAGCTACTACGGCTTCGCTTACTCGAATGTCGGGGTTCGGGGTGTGCTTCTGGCGAACGTGAGTGAGCCTCTAAATAACTAATTAACTAATCGCAAAATCGGGCGAAGAACGACTTTTGCGGGGCAGTCCACAAGTTAAAAAGCAGGTAAAAACTGGATAGACAAAGAAAATTTGAAAGAGTTCCATCAATCAATACTTTGATTGATGGTTTTTTAAAAACAAATTAGAGTAAATAAAACAATAATAGTTAAGAATTAATATATAATTACATATATATTAATGGAAATATATTATAACTATGAAATTAAAATTTATTAATATAGTAATTACATGATATAATAATGTTGGTGGTATTATGTTAAACTATTTGAAAAATTTACTTATATCGTTTAAGGAAGTATTAATTTTTTTATTTGGACAAGTCATATCAATTTTTCTTGTTTCAATTATTTATGCAGTATTTTTTAAAAATAATGTTAATGAATTTTTAAATAGTTATGGAGCTATAATATATATAATTATTAACATAATTTTTATTGAATATTTTATTAAAAAAAACAAACTTAGTTTTAACTTTGACGTTACTAAAAGATATTTCTTTTTATTAATTTTTTCAATTTCTTTTTCATTATTATTTAATAATATAATTTTTTATTTTAATTTAAATCAAAATATTTTAAATAATTCTTCTTTATTGATAATAATAATTGGTAGTGTCCTTGTTGGACCTGCATTAGAAGAAATAGTTTTTAGAAATATTTTAAATAATAATTTAATTAAATTTAATAGCGTTAATGTAACTATATTTATTAGTAGTTTAATATTTGGATTATGTCATTTAAATATTATTCAATTTATTTATGCTTTTTTAGTGGGATTATTTTTAAGTAAAATATATTTTAAAAATAAAAATATTATGGAATGTATATTTTGTCATATGATCATGAATTTAGTTTCAATTTTTATTACTTCTTTTAATGTTTATATATTGATTTTTTCTTTAATTTTATCAGTTATTTCTTTTTGTCTACTTTCGAAAGAATTATAGACATGTTTTATTATTTATTATATAATTAAGGTGGGTGATTTTATGAAAAATATTGATATTCTTCCTGCAGATACCTATATTGTTATCAATAAAAGCATTATGGTTGATCAAGATAGAAAAATATTAAATATGTTGTATTTACCTATTATTGGTCCCATTCCTATTATGCTGTATTTTTCATTGTGGTCCGATTTAGATAGTTTGGAATTAATTAGTGATGAAAGAACCCATCATCATATTGTTTCTAATATGCATTTGTCGATGAGAGAAATACTGATTGCACGTGAAAAGTTAGAAGCAATCGGATTGTTAAAATCTTTTTATAAAGAAGGTAGTGTTAATAGCTATGTTTATGAATTATATTCACCTTTATCAGCTTATGAAATTTTTAATCATCCCATTTTAAATATTGTTTTATATAACAATGTTGGTTCTAAAGAATATAGTAGATTAACTGACTATTTTAAAGGCCCAAAGGTTAATATTTCTTTGTATGATGATATTACAAAATCTTTTAATGATGTATTTGGGACTTTACCATTGACGTCATATGATGTTTTAAATGATGATGTTCGTAAAGAAAATAAGTTATCATTGAATATTGATAGTTCTTTTGATTTTGATTTTTTAATTTCGTCTGTTCCTAAAAATATGATATCATCAAGATGTTTTTCTAAGGAGATTAAGGATTTAATTATTAATTTATCTTTTATTTATGATTTGGATGTTTCTAAAATGAGTAATATTATTAAATCTTGTATTAATGAAAAAGGTAATATAGAAAAAGATAATTTAAGGAAAAGTTGTCGCAATTATTATCAATTTGATCATAATGGTTTATTGCCGACACTTATTGATAATGTTCAACCAGAATATTTAAGAAAACCAATTGGCGATAATTCTAAAAAAGCAAAACTTATTTATGCTTTTGAAACAATATCTCCTTATAATGTATTAAAAAATAAAATGAATGGAGCAGAACCTACTCATCGTGATTTAAAATTAATTGAAGATTTGGTTGTTGATTATGAATTAAAACCTGGTGTTGTGAATGTTTTAATTGATTATACACTTAGAATAAATAATAATAAATTAACTAGGTCATTCGTTGAAACGCTTGCGGGTCAATGGAAAAGAAATAATATTGAAACAGTTGAAGACGCTATGAATATTGCGGAAAAAGAACATAAAAAATATAATAAGGTTAAACCAGTAGGCTCTAAAATTGAAGTAAAAACACCTTTGTGGTTTGATAAAAATATTTCTAAGGAAGAAGCTACTATGGAAGAAAAAGAAATTATTGATGAAATGTTGAAGGAGTTTAAATAATGAAAAATATTAAAAATATTATTAATAACGATAACTCTAATTTATCCTTAGAAAAGGATTTTGATAAGAATTTAGATAATCCTTATTTCTTGAAATTAATTAATAAATTAAAATTACCAAAAAAAGAGTTAATGAAGTATACAACAAAATTAGAAAAAACATGTATGGAACTTAATTGTTGTTCAAAGTGTTCTAACATTTTAGAATGTGCAAATGAAATAGATGGTTATGTTTATTATCCTTCCTTAGATGAAGATATGATTATATTTAATTATGTTCCATGTCATTATAAAAAAGAAATGGAAAAGGTTAATGCTTATAAAAATAATGTTTATATATTTGATATTCCAAAGGAAATTAAGAATGCATCACTGAAAGATATAGATACAAGTGATAAAAAAAGGCATATTGTTATTAAGTGGTTAAAAGAATTTTTAGATGGTTATAAAATTGGGAATCATAAAAAGGGATTATACTTATCTGGTAATTTCGGTTGTGGTAAAACTTATTTAATATCAGCAATGCTGAATGAATTAGCTAAAGATAATCATCATATAGGAATTATTTATTATCCTGAGTTTTTACGTAGTTTGAAAAGTTCTTTTGGTGATGAAGATAGTTATTCTAATCAATTTAATTATATTAAAAAAGTCGAATTATTATTAATTGATGATATTGGTGCGGAATCTACATCAACTTGGGGTAGAGATGAAATATTAGGAACGATTCTTCAATACCGTATGCAAGAATCCCTTCCAACTTTTTTCACTTCTAATTTAACTGTTTTAGAATTAGAAGAACATTTAAGTATATCAAATAAAAATATTGATAAAGTTAAAGCTAGAAGAATAATTGAAAGAATAAAATATTTAACTGATGAAATAACATTAATTAGTGAGAATAAAAGGAGGTAGATCTAATATGGATAATGAAAAAAATATTGATGAACAAAATGATTATAATATTGACTATAATGAAAATAATATGGATAAAAAATCAAACTTAATTCAAGAAGAAACTACTAATAAAAATATAATAACAGAAGATAAAAAATTTAATCCTCAGTCATTTAATAATAATCCTATAAGTTCAGGAATGAGTTCAAATAATAATTTATTTGGTCCTCATTTTGGACATTTTAACAAGGGAAAAGTTGGTATTGTCTTTTTAATTGTAGTAATTATTATAGCGGTAATAATTGGGTTAGTTTTCTTATTAAAATAAAATTGAGGTGATAATTATGGATTATGTTGCATTACAAGTTAAGTCAAGTTATTCTTTATTATCTAGTTTAAATGATATTAAAAAATTAGTTAGTGCAGCAAAAAATCTAGGTTATAAATCACTTTCTATCACTGATAATAATATGTTTGGTGTTTATGAATTTTATAAAGAATGCATAGCTAATGATATTAAACCTATTATTGGTTTGGAAATAATAATTAATGATAAAAAAATATTATTGTATGCTAAAAATAATAATGGATATCATAATTTAATTAAATTATCTACATGTATATCTGAGAATGATATTGATATTTCTATATTAGATAAATATAAAGATGATTTAATTTTAATTATGCCTTTTTCATTTTATAATGATGATATTTTTCAAATGTTTGATGATAAATATATTGGATATAGTAATATAGATGATCGTGCTAAAATAAATAATCTTAAAGTTTATATTAATGATGTGTCTTATTTAAAGAAAGATGATTATAAATATTTAAATTATTTATTAATGATTAGAGATGGTCGAACTAGTGATGATTTTGATTTAAATAATTCTAAAAATAAACATTTATTATCGAACGATGAAATTAATATGTTAAGTGAACCAGATGATATTATTAATACTATGAATATTTCTAATAAGTGTAATGTTGAAATAAATTATACAAATGATTTGTTGCCGATTTACGATGAGACAATTGATGCATATTGTTATTTAACTAAATTATGTAATAAAGGTTTACAAAAAAGACTTAATAATAATGTTTCAAATGTTTATCAAAATAGATTAAATTATGAACTTGACATTATATATAAAATGAAATTTACAGATTATTTTTTAATTGTTTGGGACTATGTCAAATATGCTAAACAACATGATATTTTAGTTGGTCCTGGAAGGGGTAGCGCCGCTGGTAGTTTAGTTTCATATTGTTTAGGTATTACCGATGTTGATCCAATTAAATATAATTTGTATTTTGAACGATTTTTAAATCCGAATAGAATAACTATGCCTGATATAGATATTGATTTTGATGCTGGAAAAATTGATGAAGTTATTGATTATGTAACCAGTAAATATGGAGAAAAAAAAGTATCTGGAATAATAACTTTTGGGACATTAGGGGCTAAACAGGTTATTAGAGATGTATCTAGAACATTAAATATTAATTTAACGTTAGTAGATGAAGTGTGTAACAATATAAACGAAAAATATTTGCTTGTTGCTTATAATAATAATCAGAGATTAAAGAGACTCATTGATTCATCTAATGAATTAAAAAAAGTATTTGAAATATCATTAAAATTAGAAGGTTTGCCTAAACATATTTCTATGCATGCCGCTGGAATTGTGATGAGTAATAAGAATCTCGATGAAAGTATTCCAATTATAAAAAATGATTCGGGTAAATATGTTACAGCTTATTCAATGAATTATTTAGAAGAGTTAGGTTTATTAAAAATGGATTTTCTTAGTATTAAAAATTTAACATTGGTTGATGCCGTCTTAAAAGATATAAGAGAAAACGAAAAATTAAATATTACTTTTAATAATATTCCGTTAAATGATAAGAAAGCCATTAGTATTTTCACTAATGCTTGGACTGATGAAATATTTCAATTTGAATCTAATGGTATGAAAAATTTTCTAAAAAAACTAAAACCAACTACTTTTAATCAAATTGTAGATGCAATTGCATTGTATCGTCCTGGGCCAATGGAAAATATTGATACATATATAAAAAGAAAAGATGGCTTAGAAAAAACTAGTTATCTTGTCCCTCAATTAGAAAGCATTTTATCGGAAACATATGGAATTATTATATATCAAGAACAAATAATGCAAATTGCTTCTAAATTGGCTGGATATACTTTAGGTGAAGCTGATATTTTAAGACGAGCTATGTCGAAAAAAAAGGAAGAAGTTTTAAAAAATGAAAAGACAAGATTTATTAAAGGATGTATGGCTAATGAAATTAGTGAAAATAAGGCATTAAGTATTTTTGAATTAATATTAAAATTTGCAAATTATGGTTTTAATAAAAGTCACTCTGTAGGATATGCTTTAGTTTCATATAAAATGGCTTTTTTGAAAGCTCACTTTTTTAAATATTTTATTTCTAATTCTTTAACTAATGTTATAGGGAGTATTTCAAAAACTAAGATTTATCTTTATGAATCTAGAAGTAAAGATATTAGAATTATTTCTCCAAATATTAATTTAAGTATAGATAAATATATTGTTAAAGATAATTCTATTATTTGTCCTTTATCTTTAATAAACAATGTTGGATCTTCAATTTGTAATGAGATACTTAAAGAAAGAGAAAAAGGTTTATTTTCTGATTTTATTTCTTTTTGTGAAAGAATGTATTTTCAATTAAAGAAAAAAACTATTATTAATTTAATACTAGCTGGATGTTTTGATAGTTTTAAAATAAATAAGAGAACATTAATTGAAAATTTAGATAATGTTATTAATTATGTTGAATTAACTAAAGATAATTCATTAATTAAAATAGAGAGACCAATATTATTAGAATATGTTGAATATTCTAAGGAAGAATTAATTGAAAATGAATTTGATTCATATGGTTTTTATATTACAATGCATCCAGTTAGTAAATATAAAAAAGATAATGATAAAAGTAGTCTTAATATTAAAGATAGTTTTAATACTATTATTACTTTAATATTACATGTTGATAGAATTAAAGAAATAATTACTAAAAAAAATGATGCAATGGCTTTTATAGATGCTAGTGATGAATTTGGTTCTGTTTCATTAACGTTATTTTCTAAAGTATATGAAAACTTTAATTATGTTAAAAAAAATAATATAATTAAAGTAACTGGTTCGGTAGAAAAAAGATTTGATAAATATCAAGTTATTGTTTCTGATATAGAAGTTTTAGAATAAAAAACTATTTAGTTTCATTTATTATTCTAATTCTTTTTTTTATATTTTTATTATATTCTTGTATATCGATTATAGATATATTATTATATTGTATATTACTTTTTTCTAAATTTAATAAATTCATGCCTTGATTAATATAATTATTATTTAAATAAATAGCATCATTAGTATCAAGATATAATTTGGTGATATTTTTATAAATATGATTGTTATTAGTATCTAATAATTTTTTAATTTCTTTAAAGTTATTTTGAATAGAACGATTATTTTCTATAGCTGTTTTTAAAATTAATATAAGTTCCAAACATTCTTCTTTATATTCAATATTATTTTGTAATAGTAATGAAAAATAAAATAATTTATATACAATATAATAAATATTATTTTTAGTCATATTTGTGTTTATAATTTTTTTTAAGGCTATTTTGACAGCTTTACGGCCTTTTTTAGGATTGTTTCTAATAATTGAGTCAATACAATTTATTGTTTTAATACAATCATTTTGATAAGATATATTTTCATTTTTCATTTGGAACTTCCTTATTAAGTTTTCTTATTTTAGGTTTAAGAATATTTATATTTTCATTAATATCATTTAAAGTCTCTTCATAATTATAGGCTATTCCTTTTCGCCTATTAAAAATAATTTGTTTATAATTTTCGGAATACAATGTTCTATCATAGTGAACTAAAATAAATAATGTATATATTTGATATAATTCATTTAATGTATCTTTAGTAATATTATTCATTGTATTTAATAAAAAATAAAAATCAAAGAGTTCATGTTGTTCTTCATCGATGTTACTTATAATTGTTTTAAAAAAATTATTATTTAAAATTTTAGTCCAATCAGGATCATTATAAATAAACGCTTTTATTTTTTGTTTAATAAAATAGTTCTGATATGATTTTTTGCATTTAATATTTATTTTAATTAATTCTTTGGTTTCAATTAATAATTGTATTAAATAATTATCAATGGTCTTATTTATGTTAGGCGATGTTATAATATCTAAATTCATATATTCAATATCGTTGGTTAGTATATCTAATATTTTTTTCATTTTTCCTCCTAAAAGATGTTAAATGGATATCTATTTGGTAATTCTAATTTAAAATGCATTTCTTTTTTTAGTGTTGGATGGATAAAAATTAGATCGTATGCAAATAATGCTATTTGACTATCTTTTTCATAATTTTTGTTATATTTGGCGTCTCCATACAATGGGTTATTTCTTGATGAAAATTGAACTCGTATTTGATGAGAACGACCAGTAATTAAATTTATTTCAATTAAATTAAGATTATCTTTTGTTTTAATTAATTTATAATTTAATATAGATTCTTTTCCTTTAGAACTTACTTTTGTTGTATTTGTTTTTTCATCTTTTTCTAAATAATCGATTAATGTTCCGGTTTGATTAATTTTATTTTCGATAACGGCGTAATATTTTTTTTTAAAATAGTTATTTTTAATTTGTTCATTTAAACGAGAAGCAGCTTTTGAAGTTTTAGCAAAAACCATTATTCCTCCAACCGGTCGATCTAATCTATGAATTAATCCTAAATAAACATTTCCTGGTTTATTCTCTTTAAGTTTAATATATTTTTTTAATATTGTGAGTAAATCATTATCTTTAGTTATATCTTCTTGAACGGGAATGTTAATTGGCTTTTCGACTACTAGTAGATGATTATCTTCGTATAGAATATTAATTTTTGGTAATTTTTCCATATATTCCACAAGGTAATATTAAATTATTTTCGGTAACAGGTAAGCCAATTTCACCAGTTTCAATTTTATAATTAGGAAATGTTAATTTTATTAAATTATATAATGATGTAGGAGATATTCCGGTTGTATATGAATTAATAAGAATAAAATCAAAATTTTTATCTAAAATATCTTTTATATTAATTAATAAGTTACTAATATTGTCTTCAAACTTCCAAACTTCTTTATTAGGTCCACGACCATAACTGGGTGGATCCATAATAATGGCATGATAGGTTCTATTTCGTCTTTTTTCTTTTTCAATGAATTTTAAGACATCTTCTTGAATAAAACGAATTGTTTTGTTTTCTAAATGGCACAATTTCATATTTTCTTTTGCCCATTCGTTCATACCTCTAGAAGAATCAACATGAACTACTTCACTAGCTCCGGCACTGGCGGCGGCCATACTAGCACATCCAGTATAGGCAAATAAATTTAGAGTTCTTAAATCTTTGTTTGAGCTATTTTTTATTTTATTTATTATATAATCCCAGTTGGAAGCTTGTTCGGGAAAAATACCAGTGTGTTTGAAATTGGTTGGAGATACTTTAAATGTTAAATTTTTATATTCAATTGTCCAATACTCTGGCAATTTTTTATTATAATCCCAATATCCACCACCAGTTGAACTTCGATGATATACAGCATCATATTTATTCCAAATGTCATTTTTTGTTTTTTTCCATATTACTTGAGGATCTGGTCGACGAAGAATAATATTTTTATATCGTTCTATTTTTTCACCATCACCACTACTTATTATTTCATAATCGTTCCATTCATTGCTTATTGTCATATTTCTCACCACAATTTTATTATATCAAATATTTTAATAAATAAATAGAAATTATTGATTATAATTTAAAAATTTAGTATTATATTATTAAGGTAGGTGATCACGTGAATCAAGAACTGTGGTCTCATTCATGCAATGAAATATTTAAAGAATATGAAACATCTTTAAATGGAATAGATTCTAAAACAATTTTAAATCGTAAAAAAATGTATGGTTTAAATGAACTTCCAAAAGCTCGTAAAAAAACAATTTTTATGACTTTTTTTGAACAATTGCTTAATCCAATGTGCATTGTTTTAATAGTAACTATTATTTTGTCTTTTATTATTGGTGAATATTTAGATGCTATGTTTATTATTTTTGTTTTATTGTTAGATTCAATTCTAGGAACTTTTCAAGAATGGAAAGCTGAAAAAAGTGCTGAAAGTTTAGCTAATTTGATTTGTTCGAAATCACGAGTTATTCGTGATGGTGTTCAAAAAATTATTGATTCTAATGATTTGGTAATTGGTGATATTGTTGTATTGGAATCAGGAGATAAGGTTAGCGCAGATTTACGGTTAATTAAGACTAATAATTTATTGATTGATGAATCGGTTTTAACGGGTGAAAGTCTACCAAAAGAAAAAAATGATATAATTTTGAATAAAAATATTGTATTAACTGAACGAAATAATATGGCTTATGTTTCAACTAATGTTACAAGTGGTAGAGCTATAGGTGTGGTTGTTGGTGTTGGAGAAAATACAGAAGTAGGAAAAATTGCTTCAAATATTTTAAAAACACCTAATACTAAATCTCCCTTAACAATTAGAATGGAAAAATTCACTAAACAAATAAGTGTTATTATATTAATTATTGCTTTAATCATCATGATTGGACTATGGTTCAAGGGTTATGAATTGAAAATGATTTTTGTTACTGTTATTGCTCTTTCAATATCAGCTATTCCTGAAGGATTACCAGCATCTTTAACATTGGTATTATCTATTGCTTCAAATAAAATGGCAAAAAAGAATGTTATAGTAAAAAAACTTAATTCAGTTGAAAGTTTAGGTAGTTGCACAGTTCTTGCGACTGATAAAACTGGAACTCTTACTATTAATAAGCAAACGGCTAAGGTTTTAAAACTACCAAATGGTATGGAATATGAAGTAACAGGAGCTGGTTATAATGATGATGGTTCCGTTTTATGCTTTAATGAAGACATGGAAAATATTAAAAAAATAGCTATTCAAGGTGTTATAAATAATGAGTCATATTTAGTTAAAAAAAATCATATTTGGAATAGTTATGGTGATTCAATAGATATTGCTTTTTTATCATTGGGATATAAATTAGGAATAAATGTTCAAGAAGAAGAAAAAAATATTTTACAAAAAATTCCATATGAATCAGTTAATAAATGTTCGACTGTTTATTATACGCATGAAAATAATGTATATTGTTCAGTTAAAGGATCCATTGAAATTATTTTAGAACATTGTGATACTATGTTAATTGGTCCTAAAAAAGTTAAATTAAATAAAAAAAATGTTTTGAATTATAATGATGAATTAGCTAAAAAAGGATATAGAATAATTGCTTTTGCGGTTGGCTTGGTAGAAAATTATGATAAAAATAAGGAATACTCTATTTCTGATATAAAAAAATTATCTTTTGTTGGAATGGTTGGATTTATTGATCCAATAAGAGAAGAATCCAAAGAAGCTATTTTAAAATGTAATAGTGCTGGTATAAAAGTATCAATGATTACAGGTGATCATCCACTTACGGCATATGCTATTGCTAGAGAATTAAATTTGGTAAGTAATTTTAAAGAAGTTGCTAGTTCGGAAGATATTGATAAACATTATAACATGGGATTAGATCATTTTGATAAATTCGTGGCTAATATAAAAGTGTTTACTCGAACAACTCCACTTCAAAAATTAAATATCGTAGAATCCTACAAAAGGCAAGGTGAATTTGTTGCGGTAACTGGTGATGGGGTCAATGATGCACCAGCATTGAAATCTGCTAATATTGGAATTGCAATGGGTAGTGGAACAGATGTTGCCAAAGAAACAAGTTCTATGATTGTTACTGATGATAATTTTTTATCTATTGTTATGGGTATCGAGGAAGGAAGAATTGCTTATAATAATATTAAAAAAGTTATTTATTTACTTATGTCATGTGCTATTTCAGAAATATTATTTATTAGTTTATCTATTGCTTTTAATTATCCATTACCACTTGTAGCTGTGCAATTATTGTGGTTAAATTTAGTCACCGACGGTATTCAAGATGTTGCTTTATCTTTTGAACGTGATAATGATGCAGTTATGAAACAAAAACCAAATAATCCTAATGAAAATTTATTCTGTAAATCTCTTTTTATGGAAACGCTTATATCAGGAATTTCAATCGGTTTAATTGTTTTTATCTTTTTTGAATATTTACTTAATACAAAACATGTTGATATAAATTATGCTAGAGGTTACATATTATTACTTATGGTTATTATTCAAAATATTCATGTATTTAATTGTCGTAGTGAAAGAAAATCAATATTTAAAACACCTGTTAATAACAATCCTTTTTTAATTATTAGTATTATAACAATTATTTTTCTTCAAATAATTGTTACAGAAAGTTCTACTTTAAGTAACTTATTGTTAGTTCCATCATTAACTTTAAAAGAAATATTAATAGCTGTCGGATTGTCTTTAATTGTTATATTAGTAATGGAAATATATAAATTTATTATGGGAAAATATTATAAAAAAAGGAGGAATAAAGTGAATAATAAAGGTTATGTTACTAATTTATCTTTGATGGTAGTAGGAACAGTTTTATTAAGTATTTTATCAATTATGCTTGGCATATTAATTTTAGGAAAATAAATATAACTAACACTTATATTTTTTTTTATTAATCATATAATTATGACAGGTGGACTATGAAAAATATTATTAACTATTTTTATAATTTATATCCTGACAATATTAATAAATCTAATAATATTTATTATTTTAATATTGATAATGTGAAGTATTTATTTCAATTATATGATAGAAATAGTTCTGAAGAAAAAGCTATATATGATTTAAACAAAAAAATATGTAATATTTATAATTATTATAAAATAGTCCTTAATAAAGATAATGTAATGTTAACTAATGTAGATGGGATAATATATATATTATTAAAATTAGAGAATCAAGAATATTTAACTAAAAATATAAATTTAGAGGATATTTATTCTTTTTCAAATATGAATATATATTATGATAAAATCTTAGTTCGTGGTGATTGGACAAAATTGTTGAGTGAAAAAATAGATTATTTGGAATATCAATTAAATCATATTGGAAAAAAATTCCCATTATTAGTAGATAGTTTTAGTTATTTTATAGGTATGGCTGAAAATGCTATTAGTTATATAAAAAATATTAAATTATTATATAAAGAAGATTATTCAGATAATTATGTTATATCTCATCGTCGATTAAATAAAAATATTTCTTGTTTATATGATCCTCTTAATGTAATCGTTGATCATAAATCAAGAGATTTGGCAGAATATATAAAATTGTCTTTTTTTATAAATAATAGCAATATTTTTTTGGAGTTAGATAAGTATTTTTCTAAAAATTATTATTCAATATATGGTATGGGATTATTATTTGGTAGAATTTTATATCCAGAATTTTATTTTGATATATATGATGGAATAATTAATGGTGAAATTGAAGAAAGAAATGTTTTATTAATGATAGAAAAAATAAACGAATATGAAGAATATTTATATAAAATATATTGGTATTTTAAAAAATATTATGATATTCCATATGTCGAATGGTTAAAAAAAAGAATTAATCTACATTAATTACTTTTGTTACTTCTGGGATTTCATTTATTAAAGCTTCTTCTATACCCTCACTTAGTGTTTGTGATGCCATGGGACAATTACTGCAAGCTCCGATTAATTTTACATAAACAACACTTTTTTCGTATTTTATAAATTCAACATCTCCACCATCATTATTTAAATATGGTCTAATACGATCTAAAATATTTTTAATTTTTTCTTCCATAATTTTCTCTCCTTATGACAATTATATATATAATTAAAATAAATTTCAAGGTTTATGTTCCCAAATGTAAAAAAAGTGGTATAATTAATTGGGTGTTTTATGAAAAAGTATAGACGAGAAGAAATAATTAAAGTAGAAGTTATTGGATTACAAAAATATGGCGTTTTTGTTGATATTGATAATGAACATAAAGGATTAATTCATATATCCGAGCTTTCTTATGGGTATATAAAAAATATTGAAGATTATGTTAGAATTGGTGAATGGATATATGCTGAAATTATTGATAGTGATGAAGAAACTAATAAGTTAAAGTTAAGTATTAAAGATATAGATTATAGAAATGATGGTTCTAGATTAAAAAGAATGCCTGAAACAAAAAGGGGTTTTGAACCACTACGAGATAATTTGGAAAATTGGATTACAGAGAAAATTAAAGAAGTTACTGATAAAATGTGAAACAAAAAAATCAAAAAAAATAACAAAATAAAATAAAAGTATTGACATTATATAATAATAAATGATATATTAATTGATGTCAAACCCATTGCAGGTTCAATGGGCGATTAGCTCAGTTGGTTAGAGCATCTGCCTTACAAGCAGAGGGTCGGGAGTCCGAGTCTCTCATCGCCCACCATTTTATGCCGAAATAGCTCAATTGGTAGAGCAACTGACTTGTAATCAGTAGGTTACGGGTTCAATTCCTGTTTTCGGCACCACTTATGGGGAGATAGCGAAGTGGTCAAACGCGGCAGACTGTAAATCTGTTCCTTCGGGTTCGATG
>CAYVSY010000024.1:4940-14595 GCA_964454255.1 uncultured Muribaculaceae bacterium | reverse complement strand
CTTTTTTAACTGTCCCAACAACGATATCACCGATGTTACCAGTTTTTACTTTACTTCCACCTAAAACTCTAATTATTAACAATTCACGAGCTCCAGAATTATCTGCAACTTTTAAGCGACTTTCTTGCGCTAACATTTAAAATTCCTCCTTCCAACTAAAGATATTATAGAATAACAGCTTTTTCTAGGATTTCAACCAATTTATATCTTTTAGTTTTTGATAATGGTCTTGTTTCAATTAATTTAACCTTATCACCTATTTTAGCTGTGTTTTCAGGATCATGAGCTGTATATTTTTTAGAATATTTAACACGTTTCTTGTAAAGTGAGTCTTTTTTATATGTTTCTACTTTAACAGTTATTGTTTTATCAGTTTTATCACTAACAACAACACCTATTATTTCATGTTTTACACTATCTTTCATATTTTCCTCCTAACCCTTTATTTCACGTTCTCTAAGAATAGTTTTTAATCTAGCGACATCTTTTCTTAAATCGTTTATTCTAGCTGGTTTTTCTAAAGACCCCGTAGCTTGTTTAAAACGTAGATTAAATAATTCTTCCTTGAATTCTTCTATTTTTTTAACAATTTCTTCAGTGGTTAACTTTCTAATTTCTATTGGTTTCATTATTTTTCACCACTTTCTTTCTTAACAAATTTACATTTAATTGGTAACTTATGCATTGCTAATCTTAAAGCTTCCCTCGCTGTAGCTTCATCTACTTCAGCAATTTCAAACATAATTTTACCTTCTTTTACAACTGCAACCCAAACTTCTGGATTACCTTTACCTTTACCTTGACGAGTTTCTAATGGCTTTTTAGTCAATGATAAATGTGGGAATATATTAACCCATACCTTACCACCACGTTTCATATATCTAGTCATAGCAACACGAGCTGCTTCGATTTGTTGAGCAGTAATCCAAGCTCCTTCTTTTGCCATTAAGCCATATTCACCAAAGTGTAATTCAGTATTTCCTTTTGATTTTCCTTCGTATTTAATACGGAAAGTTTTTCTATGTTTAGTTCTTTTTGGAATTAACATCTTTACTACCTCCCTTGTTTTTTACAGGAAGAATTTCACCTTTATATATCCATACCTTTACGCCAATTTTACCATAAGTAGTATCAGCTTCACTTGTAGCATAATCAACATCCGCTCTTAAAGTATGTAACGGAGTAGTTCCTTCACTATATCCTTCACCACGAGCAATGTCAGCTCCACCTAAACGTCCAGATACCAAAGTTTTAATTCCTTTAGCTCCTGCTTTCATTACATTTCTTATTGCTTTCTTTTGAGCAACCCTAAATGATACACGATTTTCAATACCATGTGCAATACCATCAGCAACCAATTTAGCGTTTAAATCAGGTTGTTTCACTTCAACAATAGAAATTTGTATTTCTTCTTTAACTAATTTATTTAATTGTTTTTTAACATTTTCTATTTCTTGTCCATTTTGTCCGATAATAATACCAGGTTTAGAGGCATGTATAAAAATTTCAGTTCTCTTGTTATTACGTTCGATAACAATACTAGCAATACCAGCATCTTTATATTTTTTAGTCAAAGTTTTACGAATCACATCATCATTTTTCAAGAATCTTCCAAAATCTTTTTTAGATGCATACCATTTTGATTCCCAATCTTTATTTATGCCTATTCTAAGTCCGACTGGACTAACTTTTTGTCCCATACGTCCCTCCTACTTATTTCTTTCTTCCAAAATAATTGTAATATGACTTGTTTTATGATCATTACGTCCAACATGACCTCTAGAATCCATTTTGGCTCTTTTCATTACTGGACCTTCATCAATATAACAAGCACTTACAAATAAATTTTCATTATTTAATTTGTTGTTATTTATAGCATTTGCAATTGCAGAATCTAATACTTTTTCAATTACAATGCTAGATCTTTGTGTTTGGTTTCTAAGAATAGCTTTTGCATCAAAAGTGCTCTTTCCTCTAATTAAATCAATAACTAAACGAGCCTTTCGAGGAGCCATTCTAACCATTTTAGCTTTTGCTTCTACTTTCATATTCATTCTCCTTTAATAGAGTTATTTATCTTTTTTACCGTCGCCATGTCCACCAAATTTACGAGTTAATGAGAACTCACCTAATTTATGACCAACCATATCTTCGGTTACATAAACAGGAATAAATTCTTTACCATTATGAACTGCAAATGTATGTCCAATAAATTCAGGATAAATAGTTGAACGACGTGACCAAGTTTTAATAACTTCTTTTTTTCCGTTTTCATTTAATCTTTGGGCTCTTGTAAGTAATCTATCGAATACATAAGGTCCTTTTTTCAAACTTCTTGGCATTTAAATCATCCTTTCCTTATTTTTTCTTACGACGAGTAACAATATATTTGTTTGAACTTTTATTACTTTTTCTTGTTTTTAAACCTAAAGCAGGTTTACCCCAAGGTGTCATTGGTCCAGCATGACCAATAGGAGCTCTACCTTCACCACCACCATGTGGGTGGTCATTAGGATTCATAACAGATCCACGAACTGTAGGACGAAATCCTTTATAACGAGTTCTACCAGCCTTACCAACTTTTACTAATTCAAAATCTTCATTTCCAACTTCACCAATTGTTGCACGACACACTCCAAGAACTTTTCTAGATTCGCCGCTAGCTAATCTTATTAAAACATATTTCCCTTCGCGTCCTAATATTTGAGCACTTGAGCCTGCTGAACGAGCAATTTGTCCGCCTTTACCCGGTTTAAGTTCAATATTGTGAACAACTGTTCCAACTGGAATATTCATAATTGGTGCACAATTACCAACTTTAATATCAACCTTTTCACCACTTACCACAATATTTCCAACTTTTAAATTTTTTGGAGCTATTATATAAGATTTAGTTCCATCTTTATAATTGATTAATGCAATATTAGCACTTCTATTTGGATCATATTCAATACTATTTACAATAGCTGTTATATCATCTTTAATTCTTTTAAAATCAATTAAACGATATTTTCTTTTAACGCCACCACCACGATGACGAACAGTAATAATTCCTTGATTATTACGACCATTTGTCTTCTTTTTTATAACCACAAGACTCTTTTCAGGAGTAGTTTTAGTAATTTCAGAATTAGTTAAAACACTTCTTTGTCTAGTTCCTGGTGTTATAGGTTTAAATATTCTTATTGCCATGTTATTATCCTCCTTTTATTAGTCAAAACTAATAGTATTTCCTTCGGCTAGTTTAACAATAGCTTTTTTATATTTTTTAGTCATACCAGTATATTTACCAACACGTTTTTGTTTTGGATGCGATAAACTAGTATTAACATTAAGAACTTTAACATTAAATATTTTTTCTATTGCTTGTTTAATTTGTGTTTTATTAGCACGAATATCTACTTTAAATTCATAAGTTCTATCATTTTCCATAGATGCTGATTTTTCAGTAATAATAGGTGCAAAAATTATATCTCTATAATTATTCATTACCTAGCACCCCCTCTAATTTTTCTAAAGCACTTTCAGTAATTAATAAATTATCAGCTGTAACAACATCCAACGTATTAACTTCATCAAATCTAATTACTTTTAAATTAATTAAGTTTCTACATGCTAAACAAATGTTTTCATCTAACTCATTAATAACAATTAATACTTTATTGTTAGTTATTTTTAAATTATCCAATATATTAATAATTTCTTTTGTTTTTGGTGTTTTGAATGTTATATCTTCAACAACAATCAATTCTTTTTCCAAGACTTTATAAGCTAAGGCAGATTTTAACGCTAATCTACGTTCTTTTTTATTCATTTTCTTTGAATAATCTCTTGGTTTAGGTCCAAATACTATTCCGCCACCAACCCATTGATTAGCACGAATACTACCTTGACGAGCTCTACCAGTTCCTTTTTGTTTCCATGGCTTTCTTCCACCACCGGATACTTCATTTCTAGTTTTAGTAGAATGAGTTCCTTGTCTTAAACTTGCTTGAGCAAGAATAATGGCATTATGTAAGACAGCATCATTTGGTTCATTATTCCATACATTATCTTTTAATTTTATATCTTTAATTTTTTCACCTTTGATGTTTATCAAATCTATTTTAGACATCTTAATTTCCTCCTTTCATCACAACAAAACACAATTAAGCTTCTTGTGATGCTTCAACTACTTCTTCAGTAGTTTCATTAACTTCTTCAGTATTTTCATTTGTGCCTTCAGTTATATCATTATTTTCTTCTACAACATTGTTGTTTTCAGAATTATTAACTGATTCTGTAATTTCTTTAGAAACAAATGAAATAAGTTCAACTTTAGAATTAATTTTTCCATTATGTTTAACACACGAATGAATTAATACTAAAGATTTTTTTGGTCCAGGAACATTTCCTTTTATTAAGATAACATTATTTTCTAAATCAACTTTAACTATTTCAAGATTTTGAATAGTTACTGTTTCATTTCCCATATGTCCAGGTAATTTTTTACCAGGAATAACACGCATTGGAAGAAGCGTGCCCATAGAACCTACCCCTCTATGATATTGGCTACCATGACCCATTGGTCCACGTGTTTGATTAAAACGTTTAATAACGCCTTGAAATCCTTTTCCTTTAGAAGTGCCGGTTACATCAACCATTTCTCCTTCTGTCCAAATATCACCTTTAAGTTCCATACCAAGATGATAATTACTAACATCTACACCTCTAATTTCTTTTAAGAAGCGCTTAGGGTTAGTATTTGCTTTTTTAGAATGACCTAGTTCAGGTTTAGAACTGTTTTTTTCTTTTTTATCAATAGTTCCTATTTGGATAGCATCATACCCGTCTTTTTCAACCGTTTTAATTTGCATAACCACATTTGGTTCTATTTCAACAACTGTTACGGGAATTAACTTACCATCAGTTGTCCATACACCAGTCATTCCGATCTTACGACCTAAGATTCCTTTGTTCATGTTTTCCTCCTATAATTTAATTTGTATATCAACACCGCTTGGTAAATCTAAATGACTCATAGCGTCAATAGTTTCCTTGCTAGGATTGTTGATGACAATTAATCTTTTATGTGTGCGACTTTCAAATTGTTCACGAGAATCTTTGTATTTGTGAACAGCTCTTAAAATTGTATACTTTTGAACATCAGTTGGCAATGGAATAGGTCCACTAACTTCTCCACCAGTTCTCTTTACAGTTTCAATTATTTTAGCTGCCGCAGCATCTAATATTCTGTGTTCATAAGCTTTTAATTTAATACACACCTTTTGTTTTGACATAATATTGTCCTCCCTTCGCCTATATCTAGTATAGACTTGCTCCATGCAAAAACCTGAAAACCTTTAAGTATATTAACAACTTAACCGGGCGTATCAGCAACCTTGCACATCTAAGCACGTCACACATCGATAATTATACTAGAATATTATATTAAAATCAATAGAAAAATTGACTTTTTTTGAAATTTTTGCAATTTTTGGTTTTCTAATAATATACGCTCCAAAAAATAAAAAGAGTTATTACTCTTATTTATACACAAATCTAAAAAACAGTCTTTTATTTAAAATTATTAATTATTGCCTTATATTCATTACCACGGTCTTCAAAACATTTATATTGATCCCATGAAGCACACGCTGGAGATAAAAGAACAGTCATTCCTGATTCAGCTAATTGATATGATAACTTAGTAGCTTGTTCCAAATTATTTAAAACAATACATTCTATATTATTTTTAATAGAAAATTCTTTTATTTTATTTTTTGTCTCCCCATAACAAACAATTTTCTTAACATGATTCATATATGAAGACAATTCATCAAAGTTTTGACCTCTATCCAATCCACCTAAGATAAGAATAATAGGATTAGAAAAAGCTGATAAAGCTATTTGCGTAGCTTTATTATTAGTTGATTTTGAATCATTATAAAACTCTATGTTATTTATTTTTCTAACAAATTCTAACCGATGTTCTACTCCCCCAAAATCTATAATAGCGTCTTTTATTTGTTCTTTATCAATATTCATTTCTATTCCACAAATAATAGCGCACATCATATTTTCATAATTATGATTTCCTTTTAAACGAGTATCATTAACATTTAAAAATTTTTCATTATTTATATAAATATAATTATCTAATAAATATGCTCCAGAACATTTTTCTTTAGACGAAAAATATACTTTTCTAGATTTAATTGATGGAAATAATTTCATACTATCAGAATTATCATAATTAATAATAGCTAAATCTCCATTCGTATGATGATCAAATATTTTATTTTTAATATTTATATAATTATTATAACTTCCATGAAAATCTAAATGGGCTTCACTTATATTAGTTAAAACTGAAACATTAGTTTTAAAATCTTTAAAATTAACTAAATGATGTCCTGCTATTTCAATAACAATTATGTCATCTTCTTTTATTTTTCCTAAAAAACTAGATAAAGGGAAACCAAGATTACCAGTTAAATGAACATTTCTATTTCCTCTTCGTAAAACTTCATAAATTAAAGTAGTGGTAGTTGTTTTACCATTTGTGCCCGTTATCCCAATTATAGAAACATTTTTAGGCAATAAATGATAAGCCATTTCTATTTCATTAATAACAGGAATATTAAATTTATTACAATATAAAACATATTTATGATCATTTCTAATGCCAGGATTTTTAATTAAATAATCAAAATCACTCGTTAAAATATCATCCAGGTGAGATCCTAATATTACATTAACACCTAAATCTTTTAATTCTTTTATTTTATCTTGATCTTGATCTAAATTCATATCATTAACAATTATTTGATTATTTCTTTTGGCTAAAACTTTAGCTGCTTCATATCCGCTTCTAGCTAAACCCAAAATGAATATCTTTTTATTTTCAAACATACAATCACCCTAATATAACTATATCAAATATATTTAACAATGTCTATTTTTATCAATGACTAGACATTAATTGTAGATTATTAACTGATGCTGAGCTCTAGTGCAAGCTACATATAATAAATATTTTTCATTTTCTTTATATTTGTTATCCTTATCATTATATATAATTACTGAATCAAATTCTAATCCTTTAGCAATATAAGCTGGAATAATAAGTAATTCTTTATTAAATTTTTTAGAATGATTATCTATTAATGATATAGGTATCAAATCACCTACTAATTTATAAATCATATTAGCTTCAATATTATCTTTAGTTATAATAGCGATAGATTTATATTCTTTTTGTAAAAGTTCTATATCTTTTAATAAACTTTTCTTTAAATCAGCTATATCTTTTTTAAATATAACTGGTTTATTATTTTCTTTTCTAATAGCACTAATATGTTTTAACCCCAATATTTTATTAGTCCAATCTATTATTTCGCTAGTTGAACGATAAGTTTTATTTAATGTTATATATTTTCCTTCATTAAATATTAAAAATAAATTTTCTAAGGAATCATATTTATAATAAGGATTTATCGTTTGATTAACATCGCCTAATATTGTCCAAGAAGCTTTTTTAAATATTTTTTTCATTATCATATATTGGAGCATATTATAATCTTGAGCTTCATCCACAACAACCTCTAAAATAGAACTATCATAAGTAAAGCCTTCTAAAAATCCCTTAATATACACAAATAATAAACTATCTTCATAACTAATTTCATCCTTATTAATAAAATCTTTTATTCTATTATCAGTTAAATTAATTTTAGAAAAAGGACTTTTAAAAAAATTACCATATATTTTTTTATAATCTTTTTTAATACTTAAACTATCCATTAATAATCTTCGATATGTCTTATATTTTTTAGTAGAACCATTATAATTATTTTCACTTAATTTAATAGCTATCGAATTAATTCTCTCAAATAAAGGTAATTTATCATATCTTTCTTTTAACATATAATTTAAATCAGTTTGACTATATTCATATATATCATTTTCAACTATTCCTTTTATAAAAATTGTTTTATCAATTAAATCTTTTAAATAATTATCCATGTCTTTAATAATATCATCACTTTGTTTATATGAAACAAGTTCAATGTTTTTTTCTTGATAGATATAATATTTTTCAATAAAATCAATAAATGATTCAACATTTTTATATTCTGTAATAATTGTATTTAAATAATCATGAAAAGTTGTTTGGACAGTGTTTTCTTCACCTAATTCAGGTAAAACATTTGATATATATTCAGAAAATATTTGGTTAGGAGAAAAAATCAAAACATTATTTGATGTTAAATTATCAATTTTATAAAGAAGAAACGCAATTCTATGTAATGCAACTGATGTCTTTCCGCTACCCGCAATTCCTTCAACTATTAAATTTTTATCCTCAATGTTTCTTATAACACTATTTTGTTCTTTTTGAATAGTATTAACAATATTTTTCATTTTTTCGCTACTTTCAGTAGCTAAAACTTCTTGTAATAATTCATCATCAATATTAATAGAATTATCAAATAAGTGAATTAATTTAGCCTTTTCTATTTTATATTGACGTTTACGATGTAAATACCCGCTCATTTTTCCTTCTGGAGCAATATAATTAGCTTCACCAACTTCATAATCATAAAACAAACTACATATTGGACTTCGCCAATCATAAATGAGTTTATTATGTTCTTTATCATTCAAATAAGTAATACCAATATAAACATTATATTTTTCTTTTTCATTTGTTTCAAATATTATAGAAGCAAAATAAGGAGAATCTTGAATTTTAAATAATTTTTTAAAATACAATCCTTTATTAACAATTAAAGTTGCTTCAATTTCATCGTTAGTTAATATTGTTTTCATTTCAGCAGCATCAAATTCATTTTTATTTTTCCATGTAAATTGTCTGAATTTTTTTATTTCTTCTTCTTCATCATAAAGTTGTTGACTCATTTCTGATAAATAATTTTTAATAAGTTTAACTGTTTTATCTAATTTAGTCCTTTCCTGTTGTAGTTCTTTTTCACTAATCATAAATACCTCCTTCTTTATTTTATAAACGACAAAAACCCAAACTCTATTAGAGTAAGGGTTCTTATAATTTACTTTCGAGAAACATATTTTCCATCGTTTGTTGAAACGATAATTACTTCACCTTCATTAATAAACAATGGGACTCTAACGACCATACCTGTTTCGACTGTTGCATCTTTAGTAGCATTAGTAGTAGTATTGCCTTTTACAGCTGGTTCCGTTTTCGTTATTTTATAATCAACTTTTTCAGGTAATTCTATTCCTAACATTTCACCTTCATAAAATGTTATCAAAACTTCCAAACCTTCTTTTAAAAATTTAATTTCACTTTCAATTTGTTTTATATTAATTTCAATTTGTTCATATGTTTCCATATTCATGAAATTATATATATCACCAGTTGCATAAAGAAATTGCATTTTTTGCTTATCAACATGTGCTGTTGGAATTTTAATTCCTGAATTAAATGTATTTTCAATAATAGCACCCGTTTTTAAGTTTTTTAATTTTGTCTTAACAATAGCCGCTCCTTTACCGGGTTTAACATGTTGAAATTCTAAGACCATATACAAATTATTTTCATAACTTATTGTCATACCTGTTTTAAAATCATTAACATTTATCATATTTCACCTCTTATTAATAATTATTATTTAGATTCTTTATGAGT
>CAYVSY010000024.1:0-4930 GCA_964454255.1 uncultured Muribaculaceae bacterium | reverse complement strand
ACCTTCATAAGTAATAGTTAATCCTGTTTTAAAATCATTAGTATTTATCATTTTTACCTCCTAGTATAACTTATTTCTTTTCTTTATGAGTAGTATTTTTTCTACAAGTAGAACAATACTTATTTAATTCTAAACGTTCTGGTGTATTTTTTTTGTTTTTACTAACAGTGTAATTAATATTTTTACATTCTGTGCATTTTAAATCAACAAAATTTCTATTTTCGTTCTTTTTTGCCATAATATATTCCCTCCTTAAAAAACTCTATACATGATTATAACACATTATTTATAAATTTCAAAGAATTTATTTACAACTTCTGAAGAAATTCTTCTATTTACTTTACTATCAAATGATGATGACGTATTCCGATGACTAATATCAGGCGATATAACAACGATACTCATTATTGGATTATCATACGGAGCATATCCACCAAAAGTATGAGATATTGTTTCTTGATCAACAACGCCATCCGAATCAGTATCAATAAAACTTTGACTTGTGCCAGTTTTACCAGCACTATTATTGTATTTTCCCATATAACCATAACCTAAATATCCTTGCATAACAGCATGAAATCCTTCTTGAATTCTCTTAATATATTTTTCATCCAAATCAACATGACCTAATTCTTTCACTTTTGATTCATATATCAATTCACCTAATAAACTATCCGGATCATCGCTTGGTGCATATACACTTTTTAATAAATATGGCTGCAAGCGTGTCCCATTATTAGCCAAAGTATTAATATATTGTGATATTTGAATAGGCGTATAATTATCATATTGACCAATCGCATAATCTAACAAATAACCTGATAATTGAGATGAACCACTGTATCCTAAACTTTCTACTGGCAAATCAATCCCCGTTTTTACACCAAGGCCATATGAAGCATACATATCACGATATTTATTAAAAGCTATTGGATCAATAGATAGTGGTTTATCATAACCATAAATTCCACCACCAACATTAATTGCAATTTTAAATTGATATACATTAGAAGAATATTGAAGAGCCGTAATATCATTTACCATGCCTAGTGTTTTCCATGAACATTTTATAGGAGTTGCTTTAATTTTAATACATTCATCTTTCATAGATGTTCCTATATCAATAGCACCATATTTATAACCAACTGACATTGACGCTCCTTTAACAATTGAACCAGGCGTAACTGGTAACGTCAAAATTCCCGGTGTATAATCTACAATATATAACGACCCATCATCACGCGATAAAACTTGTTTCCCAGACATTGCCAATACTTCACCTGTTTTAGGATCTGAAACAATCACGAAACTTCTATTATAATAATCAGTATTTTTTTCAGATTTAGCATTTAACACTTCATAACTTAATATATCTTCAACTGCTTTTTGAACATTAATATCAATTGTTAAAACAATGTCATTTCCACGAGATCCAGATGTTATTAATTCATAACTATTATCACTAGCTAATTTATATACTGGCTTTACTCCTTTTAAATAATTTTCATATTGAAGTTCTAAATAACTAATTCCAACCCTATCATTAAGTTTATAACCTTTTCCTAAATAATAATTCGCAAGTTCTTCTGGAATACCTTGTTTATCACTTGATACACGACCTAATATACTTTTAAAAACATCACCATACAAATATACTCTATCCCAATCTAATTTTGTTCCGAATCCACCTAAAAAATCAATATTTTCAGAAATGTAAGCATATTCTTTTTCTAACACATTAACATTTTTTATAATTTTTTCTTGATATGAATAGCCCTTATTCATCAAATAATATATATAAGCTGTTTCTCTATCCAAATCAGTATAATATTTCAAATCATCTTCGGTAATTCTTTCTAATTTTAACTTTTCTATATAAGATGATGTCACCTTACGTGTTTTCAATTTTTCATATTCTTCTTTTGTAATTCTTGTTTTAGCGATATCATCATTATTTTTTAGCCAATATTCTTTTAAAATATTATTTGACATTTTAGAAAAATCAATATCAATCATAGTCGCTATTTTGTTAGCTAATTCTATCTCTTCTTTAGTTGAAATACCATTCTTTTTTTTATAATATATTGTTTTTATTGCTTCATTATCGACCAACAAATTATAGTTTCGATCATAAATTCTTCCTCGTGGAGATGATTCACCAGTAATTGTTTTATCAGTTGCATTTTCAAGTGCTAGAACATATTCAGAATTATGACCAACTTGAAGAGAAAATAACTTTAAACTTATAAATGAAAAACATAATACTATTAAAACAGTAATTAAAAAGAATCTTTTCTCAATAATATCTTTTAAATATCTAGTTTCTGACCTTTTTCTATTTATCATATTTTTCTCCTCTCATAATTTATTAATTAAAACATATAATATTTTAGGTGATAAAATGAACAATTATATAATTTACGAATACATAAATAAACTAACAAAAGATGATATTAAAAATTATTTTTATAAACAAAATATCAATATTAATAGTAATGACACTAATATTATATATGAATATATAAAAAAATACTATAAAACTATATTTGATATTGATAAAAATGCTTTATTAAATGAATTAAAAATCAAACTTACTAATCCTGTATATAAAAAAGTTGAAGAATTATACTACAAATATAAAGAAAAAATAAGTCCTTAATTACTTATAATATTCTCTTATTTTATTAATTAATTCTTTATTTTGAATTTTATCTTTTATTTGTTTAATTTCAAATTTATATGGTGGATAACTAATTTTAGTTTTTTCATCAGTTTCAGATATATAAGGTGTCTCCAATATTTTAGGAACATCTTTTATTTGATCATTATATATAATATTAATTATATTATCAAAACCTATTAAACCTAATCCTATATTGGCATGTCTATCTTTTTTCGATCTCATTTCATTTTTACTATCATTAATGTGAACACATTTTATTCTATCAATACCAATTAATTTATCAAATTCATTTAATAATAAAGAAAAATTAGAAATATCATAACCACTATCATTTAAATGACAAGTATCTAAACAAATACCAATATTATCTTTTTTTACGACACCATCAATAATCATTTTTAGTTCTTCAAAAGTTGAACCTATTTCGCTACCTTTTCCAGACATTGTTTCTAAACAAATTATAATATTAGTGTTATCTTGTAAAACTTCATTTAAACCATTAATAATATTTTTAATTCCTATTTCTTTATCTAACTTAACAGCTGAACCAGGATGCAATACTAATTTTGTAATTCCTAATTTTTCGCATCGTTTTATTTCTTGTTTTAAAAAATTAATAGCGAATACAGAACCATTAGCCAAATTTATAATATATGGTGCATGAACAATAATATTGTCTTTATTCATACCATTAAAAATCATCAATTCATTAGCCTCTTTAGTTAAATTATCATTTATTGACTTTCTAATTGTATTTTGAGGCGCACCTGTATAAATCATAAATGCATTTGCATCATAACTTAACGCTTCTTTAACACTACCAACTAATTGCGTATCACTTTTGAAAGAAACATGTGATCCTATTATTAAATTCATAAAACACCTTCTTTACTTTTAATGTATAAATATAAAATTACCCCACTACTTATATTAAGCAATGAGGTTTCTATTTATAAAGTTTATTTTATTCAGCCCAACTATTAACACTAGTGCTTGTTGCATACATTACCCAATTAGGTGCTTGACCCTTAACAGCATTATGAGTAAAAAATTTTCCATTTTCTTTAGCCATTAATAATATTTCATAACTGCTATTGTTATTATATATGGCTGAACAAGTTGTCGAACTAACAGCTGGACTTTGAATTGTCCCACCTGGAGCTACTTTTCCATCATCCGTTTTTTTAATTATAATATCATTAATTGATATTTTTCCAGCAATTCTTCCACCACTAACAATACACTTCCATTCACCATTAACTGGTAATTCTGCATACGGAATACTTTCACCTGTTAACATTTCATCCATGCTTGTAATATCATTCACCCATTTTGACAGTGCTTTTGCTTCATTAATAAATGATTCTTTTTTGGAACTATCTATAGCATCAAAAACAGCAGGAACAGTAATTACCAATATAACTGCAAGGATTACTATAATAGCAAGTAATTCAACTAACGTAAACCCTTTCTTATTATTAATATTATTAATAATTTTTTTCATAAGAACACCTCTACCATAAGTATATAATATTTTTTAAAAAAATAAAAGACTAAAACAACACAAAATAAAAAAACATATATTGATAATCAATATATGTAAAAAGTTTAAAAACACAAGCCTAAGCAGTTGGCCAACTATGTAAATTCGTGCTTGTAGACCACATTATATTATTAGTAGCCGCACTAGCTGTATATAATTTACCACCTGATTTTGCGATTAAAAACACTTCATATGTGCTACCATTATATCTGACAGCTGAACATGTTGGTGCATTAGTTACTGTTGCAGAAGATGGACTAGTAGCACCTACTGGAGCTGTTCCACCAGCAGTAGCTATAAGATAATCATTAGCTGATATTTCGGCAACAACTCTTGATTGAGAAATACAACTCCACGCAGATGTTACACCACTTAATTGTCCAGCTAACGGAGTAGCATTATTAGTTTGAATTTGTTCAGCAATTACCGTATCATTAATCCATTTAGCTAATCCTTTTGCGCTATTTTCTAATGACATCTTTCTAGAATTATCAATAGCCGAAAATACAGCTGGAACCGTCACAACTAATATAATAGCTAGTATAACGATAATAGCTAATAGTTCAACTAATGTAAATCCTTTCTTATTTAATTTTTTAAATTTTTTCATTACTCTTTCCTCCTTATTATTTACAAATTAAGTATATCAAAGTTATAATATTTAGTCAATTAATTTTTAAATTATTTTACACATTTATAAATAA
>CAYVSY010000023.1:0-14864 GCA_964454255.1 uncultured Muribaculaceae bacterium | reverse complement strand
CAGGTGGAACCGGCGCTGAAGTAATTTATGCCTTGCGAAACGACGACAAATTAGCCAAAAAAATATTAGATAATATAGCCGCAACAGGCCAAACAGCCAGAAAATATTATCAAAGAAGATTACCGTCAGATACTAGCAAGGATTATTACTTTATTCATAGAAATACAGGTAACACTGAGCCTGTCATTGTTGAGTATGGGTTTATAGACGACAGTGCTAATAATGTTAAATTTTTAACCGATAATTATAAACAATTAGCCGAAGCCGTTATTCAAGCAGTCACTTCTTATGCTGGTGATAAATACCTTCCACCATCTAGTAGTGAAACCGGTCTATATATTGTTAAAAAAGGTGATACATTATATAGTATTTCTAGACAATATAATACAACTGTTGATGCTATTAAAAATTTAAATAATTTATCAACTAACGAACTTAGTATAGGTCAGTCATTAAAAATACCAGGAATAATACTGCCTACTCCCGGAGAAGAACCACAAAAAATAATAATATATATTGTTCAAAAAGGAGATAGTTTATATGGAATAGCAAAAAGATATAATACAACTGTAGATGAAATTAAAAAATTAAATAATTTAACTAATAATTTATTAAGTATTGGTCAGATATTAAAAATACCAGAAGAGATAGTAGAACCAATCAGTCCTAATGTAACATATATAGTAAAAAAAGGCGACAGTCTATATAACATTGCTAGACAGTATAATACAACAGTCGAAAATATAAAAACATTAAACAAACTAACAAGTAATTCTTTAAGTATTGGTCAAACTTTACAAATTCCACAAGAATATAATGAATTAACATACACTGTTCAAAAAGGAGATAGTCTATATAGTATAGCAAAGAAATTTAATACGACTGTTGATGAAATTAAAAAATTAAACAATTTAACAAGTAATTTATTAAATATTGATCAAATGTTAATAATAAAAGAATAATAAAAGTAGGTTTTATTATAAATATAGCCTACTTTTATCATCCGATGTAAACTACAAGGCTACATTAAATAAAACAAAATGTAACCTAATAAGTTACATTAATGCAATTCTTTGCATATTCCTGGATCCGGCTTATAGAAGCAATGATTTTTATATCTGCCAGCTAAATCTTGATCCCACCATGTCGAAGTGCATTCTATACCTTTTGTTGGGGCATAAAACCACAAAGAATTAGTTGCTGGATAATAGTATTCTCCACGAATCACTCGTTCTGCTAAACTGCGCTCTAAAGCAGTGGGATTACCATTAAATAATGGACTTTTTGTTCCACTAAATCCCCCAGGTGTTTGAAAGACCATCTCATAAATACTTCGAGTATCCTTAAAAGTTAAACAATCAGCTAAAACCCTGTTGATTCCGACATTTCCAACCATCAACATACCTAAATTACCTTCACCAACAGCCTCGGCTCGCATTAATCTAGCTAATAATTCAATTTCTTTTTCAGTATATTTCACAATCATATAATCATCTCCATATAATAAAATATGTGTAAATAATCAAAAAATGTTGAAAAAAAGTCATAAATATGTTAAATTATATTTGAACTATTAGTAATTGTAATTATTAATAACTGACTCACAATGTAATGAAATAGAATATAATGGTTCAGAATAATTAGACAAAATCTAGTTAAGAGTATATTTAGAAAATTTTTAAGTTAGCAATTGTATAAATTATATGAAATAAGAAAAAATGTCCAAACTTTATACATAAGTTAAATAAATTTAATATGTTTTTATTAAATTAATGCTTTTAAAACAATTTTTATTTCAATACATATTGATTAAGTATAATAAAAAATGTTATAATAAAATTGCTTTTTTAAAAAGCTATGTTATAGGGGTATGATGTAATTGGTAACATGGCAGTCTCCAAAACTGCTCTTTCGAGTTCAAGTCTTGATACCCCTGCCAAATTGCGATTAATGATTAAGAAATTAATCATTTTTTTAAATTAATCATAAAGAAATAACAACAATAATTATTATTTAAAAACATATTATATAATTAGGATGTGATTATATGAATAAGAATAATTGGATTAGTATTTATGTCTAAAGAAAGAAATATTTCTAAAGAAGTCATTATAAGTAAAAATGAATTGAAAGTGGATTTAGAACTTGAATCAGATTATATGATTTTATGTGGTATTTGTATGTATTATAGTAAGGAAAAAGAATGTATAATTGGATTATCGTGTGCTAAAATATGCATATTTAAAGATTATCAAAAAATTAAACAAATAAGCACTGATTGTTATGGCAATTACTATACTACACTTCCCAGAACTAAAGAATATGTTATATGTATTTGTAAGCAATGTCAAAAACAGAAAAAAAATATTATTTGCAATAATTCACATTTTTGTATGAAACATTTTGTATTTAACGATCAAAATGACATTTGAAATAGCCAAAATGGTTTACCTTTCATAAAATGTATTGAGAGGTGAAAAAAATATGAATGAAAACGATAAATTTTTATTAAATTATAGTAATTGAATAAATATTAATAATACAGAAGAAGTAGTTCAAAATTTACAATTAACTAAAGTTGAAAAAGAAGTAAACGGTGGGATAACTGGTAGGGTTGTTAATAATACTGGTGCAGCTATTTCGGGAGTTACTGTTAAAGTTTTTGATTTGAATTATAACCCAATAAAACATACGATGACTAATGAAACTGGCACATATAATATAACATTATTGCAACCAGGAACATATTTAGTTTATGCAGTAAAAGATGGATATTCAATATCAGAAAAAATTACTACTACTATAAGTGAGGTGTCAGTTTCATTATCTAATATAATATTAACTGAAAATAATATATACACAAAAGGAACTGTCTATGGTATAACGTATAATAAAAATAAAATAAAATTATCAAAAATAAAATTAACATTATCAACATTAAATGATCCAAGTGTGGTTATTTCAGAAACATATAGTGCTACTGATGGTGAGTATGTATTTTACAATTTAACTTCAGGGACATATAAACTTAATGCATTAAGTGATGATTATATATTAACTGAACCAATTAATGTAATTGTAGCTGACGGTGTAAATAATAATGAGATTTTATATTTAGATAAACTATCAACAGCTAAAGAAGGAACTATTAATGGTATAATAACTGATAGTGAAACGTCAGTGCCAATTGAAGGCGCCTTTGTAGGATTATATAGGGTAGATGAGGAAGAAGAAAATAAAGAAAGTTTATTAAATGTTACTACAACAAATAGAGAAGGAAAATATTTCTTTGGATATGTTCCAGATGGTAAATATGTTGTAAAAGCAAAATCAACTAAATAATTTAAATTAGATTAAATTTATAATATAAACCTCGTTTTTTAAATATGGAAATGAGGTTTTTATATAATGTTTTTTTTATTTGCTGGTGCTATTGCATTTATTATTCTAAAGTTTTTTATATATTGATATTATTACTTCAAAATGTTATTATAGTTATATATTCAATAAAAAAGGAAGAATGAAATATGAATGTTTTAGAAAAAATATTAATCTGGTTAAACGGCTCAATGACAACACCTGTTAGTTATGGTTGGTTTCATCTGTTATCTTGTTTATTAGTGATAATAGTTATTGTTTTTCTATTTATTAAGTATAAAAATATAGATAATAAAGGAGTTAAAAAAATATTATTTATATGTTCGTTAATATGTTTAATATTAGAAGTCTATAAACAAATTAATTTTTCCTTTAATTATAATGAAACATCTACTTGGTGGAAATATCAATGGTTTGCTTTTCCTTTTCAATTTTGTTCGACTCCGATGTATATTGCTTTAATTGCGTCATTAATTAAAAATAAAAAAATTGAAAACGCTTGTTTTGCTTTTTTAGCAACATTTGGTTTAGTAGGTGGATTATCAGTTATGATTTATCCTAATACAGTTTTTATACCAACAATTGGAATAAATATACAAACAATGGTCCATCATGGAATGCAAGTTATTATGGGAATGTATTTAATATTAACAAAAAGAATAGAATTTAATTTTTCAACATTGAAAAAGGCTTTATATGTTTTCTTGGTGTTGGTAGGAATTGCCTTATTAATAAATATTTTGACTTATTATTTAAATATAGATGGTGGGTTAACTTTGTTTTTTATATCCCCATTCCATAAATCATCTTTAGTCATATTATGCGATATATATGAAGCTGTTCCTTATCCAATTTTTTTGCTTATATATATTATGGCTTTTACTATTGGTAGTTCAATTATTTTACTGATATTTAAACTTTTTAATAAAAAGAAAGAGGGTATATAATGACATATAAGCATTATTTTTTACTATTTTTAAGTTATTCTATTTTAGGGTGGATAATTGAAGTTCTTGGTAAGCTAATTAATGATAAAAGAATTATTAATAGAGGATTTCTTTTAGGCCCATATTGTCCTATATATGGGTTTGGATGTGTTTTAATAACATTATTGCTTGATAAATATATCAATGATCCGATTATTTTATTCATCATGTCGATGATAATATGTTCCATATTAGAATATTGGACCAGTTATATAATGGAAAAACTATTTAAAGCTAGATGGTGGGATTACAGTTCGTATAAATACAATATCAATGGTCGTGTTTGTTTAAACACTATGATTCCATTTGGAATACTTAGCTGTTTTTTGATGTATGTTTTAAATCCATTTTATATTTCTATCTTAACTAACATGTCTGATAAATTATTAAATGTAATTTGCATTATAACGTTAATTCCATTTACGGCCGATGTTATAATATCTTTTAATGTTATTACTAAATTAAAATTAACTAAGTTAGAGTTAAAAGACAATACTGAAGAAATATCAAAAGAAGTTAGAGAATTCTTAAAGCAGGGATCATTACTAGCTAGTCGATTATTAAACGCTTTTCCTCATATAAAAATACCTAATTCAAGCAAAAAAAAATAAGTTTTTATTAATTAGACTTATTCTTTTTCTTAGATTTCCGTTTTCTAGAATTAATATTATTGTGCGACCATTTTAATTTATAGTCATTTCTTTTTTTTAAAATATCTTTAAGGGTATCTTCTAAGATTATATCAATTATAATAAACTCATCAATATTATTTATAATAATAGTATTATTAAAATCAATGCTATAAATTATATTATTTAATTTGAAATAATTTGGATGATCTTTTTGGTTGTAAGAATTAATACTTATTTTGCATATTTCTAATGCATATGAAAATTGATAGTCACATTGAAAAATTAAAAGAAGTTGATTGTTATCAATGATTATATCACCACTTTCTAAAACCATATTTTTATCATTTGAAACAACAGTTTTATTTTTAAATAAATTTACTTTTTTCATCATTAAATTAAAATCTTTAGTATCAAGTTTATCTAATATAAAAATAACATTTTTAAAAGGTAATTCAACTTGTCTATAAAATTGAACAAAACTAGGGTTAGCTAATTTATATTTTTGACATGAAATAACATATTTATATTTTATATATCTTTTATCTGTCAATATTGAATTGTTGCCATTACTAGTAGTATAAAAACCATTATATGTTTTTACTAGAATAATTAACATTAGTCACGACATATGGTCTTTCGTCGTGAAAATTAGAACTGTTATTAACTTTAATATAATTAGGCATTTTAACCCAAACAATATTTCTTATGCTAATTTTATTAATATATTCCCAGTTAATATTTAAATCATTAATCGTTTTTTTAGATTCATTTATTTCCATCAATGTTTTGGTTTTGTCAACTTTTATTGTATTTTTTTCTTCAGTAAAGGTTACTATATTATTGGAATTTATTTTTTTAAATACTAATTTAAAATACATATTATTTTCTCCTCGTGCCAAGTATTATAACAAAAGAACAAAAATTGTCAATTGGAATAAAAAAATCAAAATAAAAAAAATCAATAAAGCTATTGAATTAAAATATAAAATAAATTATAATACTAGTGAAAGTAGTGTGTTGTATGAAAGAAAAATTAAAAAATTTAAATGAAAGTATTAAACCGTTATTTAAAACATTTGGCATGTATTATTTAGGGTTATGCTTTATGGAAATATGTTATGGATTATTAATATTTGATAGCTATTTAAAAATAACTATTTTCAATATTTTTATATATTTAATTCCAATTGCTTTTTTCATTACAATCATAACAAGTATTTTTAAAGAAAAGATTAATAAAATTATTGCAAGTATCATTTTTTGTTTATTAGGTTTTTGGTTTAGTTTACAGTTTGTTTTTAAAGTTGTTTATGGATGCTTTTTTTCATTTGATTTATTTCAATTAACTGATCAAGTTCTGCAATTTGGTAAAGAAACTATTGTGGCAATTTTAAGAAATTCTTATGGAATTATTTTATTTTTCTTACCATTTATTTTAATGCTTATTTTTAATAAAAAAATATCATTACCTCATCGAAAAATTAAAAGTCACATAATATATTTTGTTTCATTTGCATTAGGTTTTTGTTTATTCTTCTTAAATATTAATATGCAACCAATAGAATCATATTCATCTAAAGCATTATATTTTGATATAAATGATAATTCTTTAAATATTGAAAAGCTGGGCGTTATTGATGCGGGTTTATTAGATGTTACAAGAACTGTTTTTGGATTTGAAGAAAAAATGACAATTGTAAGACAAGAAGAATCGAAAGAAAATTCTGAAGATATTTTTGAATATGGTTATAATAAAAAAGATATTGATTTTAATAATTTTACTTCTACTAATAGTGAAATTAAACAAATTAATAATTATATGATAAATACTCTTGGAACAAAACAAAATAAATATACAGGATTATTTGAAGGAAAAAATTTGATATATATTACTGCTGAAAGTTTTAGTGAAATTGCTGTATCTGAAGAATTAACACCAACTTTATATAAATTAATTAATACCGGTTTTGTCTTTAAAAATTTTTATACTTCTAATAATTGTAGCACGATTGGTGGAGAATTCCAATCATTAACTGGTTTATATGCCAACTATAATATTTTATCAACCTTTAGAAGCGGGAATGTTTATTTTCCCGATGGATTGTCTACTATATTTGAAAATAAAGGATATAATACATATGCTTACCATGATCATTCATATACTTTTCAAAATAGAAACAAATACCTTGCATCAATTGGTTTTGATAATTTTAAAGGTTGTGGAAATGGCATGGAAAAATTGATTAATTGTAAACAATGGCCCGAAAGCGATGTCGAAATGATGAATTCCACTATTAGTGATTATATTAATAGTGATAAGCCGTTTTTAGCTTATTATATGACAGTATCTGGTCATTTTGAATATGATTGGTATAATAAAATGTCTAAAAAGCATAAAGATGCCGTACAAGGATTGTCATATAGTGATAAAGTAAAAGCATATATAGCAACTCAAATTGAACTTGATCAAGCCTTGGAAACGTTAATAAAAAAATTGGATGAAGCTGGAAAATTAGATGATACAGTATTTGTTTTGATGGCGGATCACTATCCATATGGTTTAACAATAGATGAAATTAATGAAGTATCAGATTATAAACGCGATAGTGTTGTCGAAATAAATAGTAATAATTTAATCATATGGAATAGTAAATTAAAAGCAACTACTATTACTAAAACAGCTATGTCCATTGATGTAATTCCAACAGTATATAATTTATTTGGATTAGAATATGATTCAAGATTATATGCAGGAAAAGATATATTAAGTTCTGAACCAGGTATAGCAATATTCAAAAACAGATCATGGGTAACCGATAAAGGAACATATTTTGCAGCAAATGGTAAAGTTGTCAATTCAGATGGTGAAATGACTCAAGAATACATTAATAATATTAATACCGAAGTTTCTAATAGAATGAATATTAGCAAATTAATTGTTAAAAATAATTATTATAAATATGTTTATGAAAGATAGTCTTATGACTATTTTTTTAATTGTTAAATATAATTAAGTAAAGTATTGCATAAAATAATATTTTAGATTATAATACAAGTATCAATATGAATGGATTAAAGGAAAGGAGAAAAAAATGTCAAAGTTTATTGTTGAAAAAAGAAAGTATTTTTTAATTTTATTTAGCATCATTACAATCTTATCTATTGTGGGTGCTTTTAAGGTTAAAACAAACTATGATTTATCAAATTATTTACCTGAAGATAGTGCTACATTAAAAGGAATGGAAATATTAAATAATAATTTTGGTTCAGAAGGATATTTAGAAGTAATGATAAATAATATTTCTAAAGAAGAATCCGTAAATTTAAAAACAAAATTAAATAGTGTAACGGGTATTAGTGATGTTAATTTTGATGAAAATAATGAGAAATATTTTAAGGATAATAAAGCATTATATAAAATTTCACTAAGTAGTAATAATTATTCTAATGAAACACCACTTGTTATAGAAAATATTAAAAATAATATAGCAGAATATGAAACATATATGAATGGTGGCTCTATTAACAATAAAATATTAAAAGAAACATTGAGTAACGAAATACCTATTATTAGTGTTGTAGCTGTTGCAATAATATTGGTTATTTTATTATTAACTTCAACATCATATTTAGAACCGTTAATATTTTTATTCACAACAGGTATAGCTATTATTATTAATTATGGGACTAATATAATATTTAATAATATATCATTTGTGACTGGATCAATTGGTTCAATATTGCAACTGGCATTATCAATTGACTATTCAATTATGCTTTTACATCGTTATCATGAAGAAAAAAAATTTACATCTGATATTAAAACAGCTATGATAAATACATTAAATAAAACATATAAATCCATATTTTCAAGTGCTTTAACTACTATTTTTGGACTTCTTGCAATGGTATTCATGAGTTTTGCGATTGGACGAGATTTAGGATTGGTTTTAGCTAAAGGGGTTTTATTCAGTGCATTAACCGCCTTCTTCTTATTACCGGGAATTATTATTTGGTTAGATAAATTATTGGAAAAAACAAAAAAGAAACCAATTAAATTTGGTGGAAAATTTATATCAATTATTACAAATAAGTATAAAATATTAATTACAATAATAACGGTTGTGTTGATTTTATTTAGCTTTTTTGAAAGTAGAAAACTAGAATTAAATTATTCAATTAAGTTTTTTAATAGTGATGAAAAGATGATTGTTGATAATTTTGGCGTTAATAATCAAATGGTCATTTTATTTCCTAAAGATACATCATTAGATAATCAAAGATTATTTTTAAGCCAATTAAATGATTTAAATCAAGATAAAAAATTTATCAATGAAACATTTGCGTGGACAAATACAGTAGCCTTAAAGTTATCGCCTCAAGAAGTATCGGAGATGCTAAAAATTGATACCAATGTTATTAATAATATATTTAACATGTATTATATCAAAAAAGGAATAGAAAAAGGATCATCAGTAGAAATTATTGATTTAATAGACTTTATAACTGTTGAAACTCAAACAAATACGGCATTTAAATTACCTGATGAAATACTTGGAAAATTAATATATGTTAATCAAGAATTTAATGGTGCTGATAAAAAATTTAATGGTGCTGATTATTCAAGAATAATAGTATATACCAATTTAGGCATTGAAGGAGAAAAAGAATTTGACATTTATGATGATATAAAATCAATATCGACCAAAATATTTGGTGATAATTCTTATATAGTAAGTGAAATAACAACGGCTTATGATACTAAAAAAACGGTATCAGCAGAACTTGATATGATTACAATAATTACTATTATTTCCGTTTTTACTATAATATTATTGACATTTAAAAAGCTTTCTCTTCCTACTGTATTAGTTACTATTATTCAAGGAGCAATTTATTTATCAATGAGTGTATCAGCCTTATCCAATAAACCTATATATTTTTTAGCCCTTATTATTACACAGTGCATTCAAATGGGTGCTACTATTGATTACGCTATATTGTGGACTTCAAATTATAATATGTCTAGAAAAAATCATAATAAAAAAGATGCTATATTGGAAAGCTATAAAATTTCAGGACCAACTATATTAACTTCGGCATCTATATTAATAGTTGCTACTTTAGCAGTTAATTTGATTTCTAAACAAGAAATATTAACATCAGTATGTGGAGTAATTGCGAGAGGAACATTACTATCAACAATATTGGTTATTTGTGCATTACCAAGTATTATAATATTAATTGATAGGAATAAAAATTTACATTAATTTGTAAATTTTTTTATTTAAGAATAAAAACTTTTTATTAAATAAAAGAAATGATATAATCGTAAATGAGGTGAGACATTAAATATGAAAACAATCTTAGTAACAGGCGGAGCAAGTGGTATTGGTAAAAATATCTGTGAAACGTTTTTAAAAAAAGGGTATACAGTGTTTGCAACTGATATTAATAAAGAACTGTTAAATAGATTTAATGGAACTAATATTATTCCTATTGAAATGGATGTTACAGATGAAAAATCCATTACTAATGCTTATAATGAAATAAATAAAAGAACAGAAAAACTAGATGTTTTGGTAAATAATGCCGGCATTTCTAGAATGGCATCATTAATTGAAACCGATATAAAAATTATTGAAAAAATTATGGATATTAATTTACTTGGAATGATTAGAGTAAATAAAATATTTTTTCCACTAATTCAAAAAGAAAAAGGAAGAATAATTAATATTAGTTCAGAAAATGGCTGGTTAAAACCGGCACCGTTCAATGGTCCGTATACAATAAGCAAGTATGCCGTTGAAGCATATAATGATTCATTGCGTCGAGAATTAAATTTTTTAGGAATCAAAGTTATTAAAATTCAACCAGGATCATTTAAAACAGCCATGCATGATGATACAATTAAGTATTTTAATGAATTAAAGGAATCAACAGTTTTATACAAAAAACAGATTAATAAAATGGGGTCAGCAATAGAAAGAGAATTAAAAAACGCTAATGATATGAAATGTTTAATGGATGTTATCGTTGAAGCTGCTGAAAATTTAAACCCAAAATTATGCTATCGAGTTAAAAACAGCCCTCAAATGAAAATAATGAATTTATTTTCTGATAGAAAAATTGATAATTTATATCTAAAAAGCCTAAATTAGGCTTTTTTTAAAAACATAATCATTAAAATCCAACTAAAATGCACAGTTAAGAACATGAAAAAACCAACATTCTCTGAAAAAAATGTCAAATTATGTTGCAATCATAATTTTATGATGATATAATAATTTTATGATAGTATATGGAGGATGTATATGAAAGGAAGTGTTGCAGACAATTATCTAAACTTTGAAATTCAATATATATACTCATATTTTTCAATAATATGGGAGAATATATTGAAATTTGAAAGATTTAATCAGGAAGATAAACTATGTGTAATTAGTCAAATTAAAAAAAAAATACTATCTGAAAAATTTGATTGTAATGAAATAGTTAATGAAAACTTGATTATAGATAATAAACCCATATTAGAAAATGCTACATTATTTGAAATGGTTTTAAATCTAGCCATGGAATTTAATGATTATGCTACTAATGTTAGGGTTGATGCAAATTTTCCGGAAATAATCGCCAAAATCAAAAACAAACTCAAAGGCATAAATTATCAGGAAATTATTGAAAACTTGAGACCCATAAAGAAAGACTTGAAAAAGTTATTTCTTGCGGAAAGGAAAAGCTTCATTAATTTTAATAAAAAGGCCGATGATGATATTTTTGAATTAAAATTTCATCCTATATGTAATATTGACGGAACGATTTCTAACATGTTAGAAGCTGAACTTAGATGGACTATAGCTGAAGTCAAAGGCGAGCATCGTGATATAATATCAAAAATACTTTCTAAGCATAATATTGATGATGAGTTATTTCTTGTATCTTTAAGAGAAATAGATTTATTTCTTATTAAAAGTTATATTAATAAAAAAAATGTTAAAACGATTTTTATTGATTCTAATGAGAAATTTTTAAGAAAAAAAAGCAATATTAAAAAAATGAATAAGATACTTAATGAAAAATTCATAAGGAACATAGTTAGCCTAAAAATAAATTATGCGATATTAGAAAGATGCAATAATATAATTTCTGAATTAAAAGAAATTGGTTATAATTTTTCATTAAATGAAAACATAGATATAACCAATAATCAAACTAATTCATTAATAAATTACATATTTGTTAATTATAATGAATTTAGTTCTGATAAAAAATTAATATCTAAAATTGATTATTGCCACAGCAAAAATATTAAAGTCATTGTTAATGAAGTTAATGATGATATCAGGGCAGAGTTTTGTAAAAAAAATGCAGGTGATTTTCTGAAGAGAACGTAATTTATGTGGGTGATGAGTCGTGAAAGAGAAGCTTAATATAAAAGTAACATCCGAACAAATCTACAAAAGGAAAATAGTGACGCGTTTTGTAACATTAGGTGTTGCAACTTTATTATTTGTTTTGTCGATTTTATATGTGATGTTATATATAGTTAACCAAACAGGTAATTTTACTATTAGTTTGGATCAAAATCTTAAGACAAATAAACACATAATTATGTCGAATCATGCCGACTTTTCTGATTCCAATAGTATTTTAAAAATTAATTCGTTAAAATACATGGATAATATTACGGAAAATTGGATTCCCGAAATGGCAATTAGTGCTGAGGGCAATCAAAGCGGTGAAGATTATCTTGCTTACACATTTTTCATCAAAAATAATGGTGAAAAAGAAATTAACTACTATCGAGAAATTAGAATCCAATCTGTTATTAAAAATGTGGATGAAGCCATCCGCGTAGCCGTTTATTTAAATGGTGAAAAAAAGACATACGCTAAGATTGCAAAAGATGGGATGCCTGAACCTAATACCATATCGTTTACATCTAATCATCAGGTTTTAATGGAAAGTCGTTCTGATTTTCAACCTGGGGATGTAGATAAATATACGGTTGTTATTTGGTTAGAGGGAGAAGATCCAGAGTGTGTTGATAATATTAAGGGTGGAGAAATGAAGATGGTTATGTTAATACATGAAAACATTGAAGAAACATAATAAAAAATAATAAGGAAGTGGAAAGAAATAATGAAAAACAAAAAGATTATGTCAGCATTTTTTATGCTTCTAATCACAGTTGTTGCATTATCTACTGCATCTTATGCATGGTTTACAGAAAATACAACCGTAGCACTTGATGACATTAATGTTAATGTATCTGCATCTAATGGTATCCAAATATCAACTGATGCATTAAACTGGAAAGCAGCAATATCAAATACTGATATTACAACAAACGCATATTCAGGACATGTTAATAAAGTTCCTGCAAATTTAGTTCCTGTTTCAACAGGCGGTGCTGTAGATATTTCTACAGGTTATTTGAATATGTATAAAGGAGCTGTTGAAAGTAATGGTTCATCTGGAAACATTTTAACAGCAACTAAAACAACTGAAACTGATGAAGGATTTACAGATTTTGTTGTATTTGATTTATTTATTTTAACAAATAAATCAGAAAATTTATATTTAACAACAAGTGCTAATGTAAATTATTTATCAGGAAACCAAGGATTAAAAAATGCAACTCGTGTTGGATTTGTCGTAGAAGGAAATACTGCTGCTGGTTCTAGTCAATCAACTGCAACAGCATTAAAACCAGATACAGCAACAAATGCTATTATATGGGAACCAAACAATAATGCTCATACAGCAACTGCAATTGCACACGCTGCAAGTTCATCAAGTATTGGTAGAACTATTACTGCAACAGAAGAAATTACAAGTTATGATGGAGTTATTGCTCCAATAGCTGCAGCAATAGCTGTCCCACTAAATGCTACTTCAACAAGCCATGCAACTTATTTAAAATCTGTAACACCAGATGTTAAAACAAATGCAACTCATGGTGATGCATCACTTGTAACAGTAAGTGCTGGTATTACCAAAATAAGAGTATATGCTTGGGTTGAAGGACAAGATGTTGATTGTGAAAACGATGCATCTGGTTCTGGCGTAACATTTAATATTTCTATAAAGAAAGGCGCATAACAAAGCTGAAAAATAGAGGTGAAAAAAATGAAAAAATCAAAAAAGGTATTATCAATTATACTTAATACTTTATTATGGATTGTAATACTTGTGGCTGCTGGAGTTACAATTGTATCTTTGAACACAAAAGAAAAAGGTGTTGCTAATGTGGCAGGTTATATACCTTTTAGCATTCAAACAGGTTCTATGGAAGATTATATTAAAAAAGGCGATTTAATTATTACTCAAAAATATAACACTGATACAGAACTAAAAACAGGAGATGTAATTTCATTCTTTGCGTTTGAACAAGATACTAAAATTATCAAAACGCATAGAATTATTGAAATTAAAAATAATGGTGGTGTATTGTCATATGTAACAAAAGGTGATAATAATCCTACTAAAGATGATGTGGAAGTCGCTCCTGGAGATGTTATATCAATATACACTGGCACAAGGATTGGAATCTTAGGATATGTTTTAAGTTTTCTAAAATCTAAATATGGATTTTTGATATGTATTATATTACCTCTATTTGCAATCTTTGTATATCAACTTTATAAATTTATTGCTATAATTATTGACGAAAAAAAGAAAAAAGCATTAAAGGAAATTGCCGAAGCAAAGAAGAAATAAAAAATAACAAACAATCTATCAAATTAGATTGTTTTTGTTCAATTGAAAAGTTAAATTAAACTTTTTGAGGATAACTAGAGAATGCAGATTTTAATTGATAAAATTTGCGTTTTTTTGTTGAAAAAAATAAAAAAAGGTGTATTAT
>CAYVSY010000022.1:0-15027 GCA_964454255.1 uncultured Muribaculaceae bacterium | reverse complement strand
AATTATGATAATTAATTGACAAACATATGTATTTATGGTATTATACATAGCCAAAGAAGGGTGGCTTATTGTGAAAAATATTAAAAGATTAGTCTTTGATTACATAAATGGGAATGACATACAAACATACACAATAGAAGAACTAGAAAATAATCCAGAATTTATGTTAGAAGTTATGAAATTTTCAAAAGATAAAAAGATGTATAATTTATGTTCGAAAAATGTCAAAAATAATTATCAATTTATTAAAGAAGTAATTCAATTATTTAAAAATGAAAAAGATTTCATTATCATGATAACTACTGAATATTTTTCTAATAATCCTGGCATTGACGAACAATTTTATGAATTAAATATACTAATGTCGGAAATTTTAGAAAACGATGAAGATGCATATCAATTTAAAATAGAAACAAGCATATTTTTTGCAATTATATTAGAAAAAATTTTTAAAAGATTTCCTCAAAATACAATTAATACATCAGGTAATAGTCCAATTGATAACTCAGATGATGATTTTGATATTAGTTCAGATGATAATGAAAAAATATTTAGTGATGTAGAAAAAGTATATGAAGAAAATGAAATAATTTTAAAATATTTTGCTAAAAGATTTATTAATAGAAGATTTAATATTATAACTAGTTCTAAACTAGAAAAAATGTTACATAAAAAATTTACAGAAGTTTCCGAATTAACAGATAAAAATATTAATGAATTTTTAATAGAACAAGTTTGTATGTATTATGACGAATTACCACAATTTGTTTATGAACATATTGATTTATTAGATGAAATTAAAAAGACTATTAATTCATATAAATTACGATGGAATAATTTTTTTGAAAAGGATATAAATAATAAAATTGATAATTTTTATGAAGCAGTTGATAAATACTTTTCAGATCATGAAAATGATATTGTTGGTTGTTTTAGTGAAATAGATATTATTGAATACGCCATTAAAAAATTAAAATTAGAAGATATATTTCAAAAATACGATATGAGTTGGAAAATTGAAAATGATGGTTCTATGAATATACCTTGGAATGGAGAATATTATAAAACATTTGATGGGTATCACAATGACGAAATTAAAGAAATAGTTAATATCCAACAACAATTAGATAATAAAGAAGTAGTAGAAAAAATAAATGAAAAAAAATTATTATTATTAGAAATTAAAGCATTAAGATTTGTAATACAAACGGCTGATAATATATTCAATAAAGATATTGAAATAGGATATGATTATTGCCAAAAAGATGAGACTAAAAAAAAGAATTTAATTACAGAAGTTAATTTTCATAGAAATAAATAACGGTAGACATTATGTTTACCTTTTTATATGAAATATAAAAATAATAAATATTAATATTAATATAAAATAACTAACATATAATTTTTATTAACTTTTATTTTATTACAAGATATATAATATTTACTTGTCTTTTTTTATATAATATTCATATAATTCATTAGGTGATTTAATTATGAAAATATTTGAAAATATTACACGATATATTGACGAAAAAAAATATAAAATAACTATAATTAATAAACAAATAAATATTTTAAACTATATTGAAATAAAAGAATTTTCATCAAATAAAATTATTATTCAAAATAATCTTTCTAGCACAACAATATATGGTAAAAATTTAGTAATTAATAAAATGCAAGATGATGAATTATTAATAACGGGTGACATTAAAAATATTGATCTAGGGTGATAAAATGAAGAATACGTTTTTAGATAAATATAAAAAGACATTAATAATTAAAGTCAGTGGTCGAAATATTTCAAGATATATAAATAAAACAATTAAAAATAAAATATTATGGACGGACTTAAAAATACTTAATAGAAACGAATGCACTCTTAAAATAGAAGAAAATGATTTAGAAAAATTAAAAAAGTTTAAAGGTATATATAAAATAGAAATAATAAAATTAAGTGGGATGTTAGGTATAAAAAGCGTTATAAATAAAAATAAATATATTCTTATTTTTTTAATGTTAGGTATAAGTATTATTATATTTTTATCTAATGTTATTTTTGAAGTGGAAGTTGTTCATAATAATATTGAAATAAAAAAATTATTATATAAAGAACTAGAAAGCAACAATATTAAAAAATATACCATTAAGAAAAAATATAATGAACTTCAGTCAATTAAAAAAACAATATTAGAAAACAATAAAGAAAAATTGGAATGGATAGAAATAGAAAGAGTTGGAACAAAGTATATAATAAAAGTAGAAGAAAGAAAATTAAAAGAGAGTCCTAATAATATGGAAAATAAACATATTATTGCAAAAAAAAGCGGAATTATTAAATATATATATGCAAGTTCTGGTGAAATTATTAAAAAAAAAGATGAATATGTAAAAGAAGGAGATATTATAATTAGTGGAGAAATAATAGGGCCAAATAATTCGATTGTATTAAAACCAGCTATAGGAAAAGTATACGCGGAAGTATGGAAAACAGTTGATGTAGATTATCCATTAACTTATAAAGAAGAAATATTAACGGGTAATGCAAAAGAAATATTTGTCTTAAACATCTTCAATAAAAGAATATCATTATTTGATTTTGATAAATATACAACTTTTAAAATTGATAAAAAAATAATATATGAAAATAATTTTAAAAATATAAATTTAACTAAAGAAAAACAATATGAAATAATCGTTCTTGATGAAGTATGGACGATTGATGAAGTGGTTGTTAAAGCAAAAGAATTATCGATTCAGAAAGTAAAAGAACTATTAAAAGAGGATGAAAGAATATTAGATTATAAAATATTAGATTATCATGAAAATGGATCATCAATTCATCTAAAAATGTTCTTTAAAATATTAGAAGATATTGGAATTACAAAAAAAATAGAAAAAACTCCTCAAACTTAATAAAAAAGACTATTAAAATAAATAAAAATAGTGTAAAATATATGTAGGTGTAAAAGTGGGTGAATAGTATATGTTTCAAAAAACAATAACGGACATGTTAGAAAACATTTGGCCTATGTTATTAATAATTGCTGTAATTATTATTAGCACAAGAATTGCATATATTATATGTAATGAAAAAAAAATTTCTATTCACAAAGAATTATTATCATTAATATTTATTATGTATATATTATGTTTATTTCATTTAGTGACATTTCAAGATGTCAGTATTGGTGGATCAAACTTTATTCCTTTTAAAGAAATATCACGATATAAGTTGTTTTCTAAACTATTTTTTAGAAATATATTTGGTAATATTTTATTATTTATACCATATGGATTCTTTACAACATATTTTTTAAAAACTAAAAAAATAAAATATCCATTATTACTTACAATAATTATATCAGTAACAATAGAAATTGTTCAATATAATATTGGCCGTGTATTTGATATAGACGATATTATATTGAATATAATTGGCGGAATAATTGGTTATTTTGTATTTATTGGTGCGGATGCTATTCGCAATAAATTACCTAATGTTTTTAAAAAAGATGGTTTTATGAATGCTGTTATTATAATTATTATGTTATTATTATTTTTATATTTTTTTATATAATAGTAGAATTGTGGTGATAAAATGTTTGAAATAATTAATAAAACAAGACGAAAAATACAAGAAACAGATGAATTAAAAGAATATATTAATTATATTGTTAAAAAAGAAAAATTAGAAAATTGTGAATTTAATATTATTATTATTAATGATAAAAAAATAAGAAAAATAAATAAAGAGTATCGATTTATTGATAAAAAAACTGATGTTATCAGTTTTGCTTTAGAAGATAATGATAATATTAAATTTGATGGTTTTAGAATATTGGGTGATATTTATATTTCAATAGACAGGACATATGCTCAAGCTAAATTGTATAAACATTCATCATTAAGAGAATTATGTTTTTTAGCAACGCATGGCATTTTACATTTATTAGGTTATGATCATATGAATCCGAGTGATGAAAAAATTATGTTTAATAAACAGGAAAAATTATTAAAAAGTTATGGTATTACAAGAAGTGGGGTAGTCCAATGAAAGAAAAATTAGAAAAATTATTAAATAATTCATATTCAAAATATTCGCATTTTAGAGTTAGTTCTATTGTGGTGATGAAAGACGGAAGAGAATTTAGTGGTGTTAATGTCGAAAATGCTTCATATGGCGCAACAATTTGTGCTGAAAGAAGTGCAATGGTTAGTGCCATTAGTGCTGGATATAAAAAAAATGATTTTGAAAGTATATTTGTTATGGTTGATAGTGATAAAATTAGTTCGAGCTGTTTTTTATGTCGACAAATGATGAGTGAATTATTTGAAAAAGATAAAATAATAACATTTATGAATAAACATGGTGATTCCCAAAAATATACAATTAATGAATTATGTCCTATTCCGTTTGATGAAGGGGATTTACAATGAGAAGCGGTTTTGTTAGTTTAATTGGCAGACCCAATGTAGGTAAATCAACTTTATTAAATAGTATTATTGGGAAAAAAATAGCTATAACTTCCAATAAACCACAAACAACTAGAAATAATATTCAAGGAATATATAATGCTGAAGATACTCAAATCGTTTTTGTTGATACGCCAGGTATTCATAAACCCCAAAATAAGCTAGGTAAGTTTTTGAATAAAGAGGCATATTATTCAATTAATGATGTTGATGTTGTCTTGCTTTTAATAGATATATCTGAACCTATTGGTCCAGGTGACAGATTTATAATAGAATATCTAAAAACAATTGATAAACCAGTTTTATTAATTATTAATAAAATAGATAAATTACCAAAAGAACAAATATTAATAAAAATAGATGAATATAAAGATTTATATAATTTTGAAGAAATAATTCCTTTATCAGCATTAAAAAAGGATAACGTTGATCGCTTAATTAATTCTTTAACAAAATATTTAAAAGATAATATCAAGTATTTTGGAGATTGTGAAGTAACTAGTTCAACAAAAGAATTCTTATTATCAGAAACAATTAGAGAAAAAGTTTTGAATTTAACTGAAGATGAGGTTCCTCATTCAACAACATGTATCATCGAAAGGATTGAGGAAGAAAAAGATATATATAATATAAGTGGAACAATTGTCGTTGATAGAGAAAATTTAAAAAGAATAATAATAGGTAAACAAGGCCAAATGATAAAAGAAATTGGCACTAATGCTAGAATAGATATGGAAAAACTATTAGGCAAGAAAGTATATTTAGAGTTATTTGTTAAAGTTATTCCAAAATGGCGTGATAAAGAAAAATATTTAAAAGAATTAGGATATAATTTAAAAAACTATGAATAATTTATTAATTATTAACACAATATTATAGTGGTGATAATATGAATAAAGATATTTTATGGTTAATGTTTAAGAAAACAGGAAAAATAGAATATTACTTAAAGTATAAAGAATTAGAAAGAAAGTAGATATTGTGATTAAAAAGATCAAAGGTATAATAATTAAAGAGATAGATTATAAGGAAACTAGTAAAATTATTAGTCTTTTTTCTTATGATTTAGGAATAATAAATATAATTGCCAAAGGCACTAAAAATTTAAAATCTAAAACATTTGGCGCAACTTCTTTAATTACATATGGTAATTTTCATATTACTTATAAAGAAAAAGGCTTATCAAATTTAATGGACGTAGATATTATTAATAATTTTAAAAATATAAAAAAAGATATAATTAAAATCAGTTATGCAACATATTTAATTGATTTAGTTAATCAAGTATATAAGCATACATCTAATTCTGATATATATGAATTATTTAAAAATAGTTTGGTAAAAATTGAAGAGGAATATGACCCATTAGTTATATGTAACATATTAGAATTAAAATTATTGTCTTTTTTAGGTATTTTACCTATATTAGACAAATGTGTTGAATGTGGTAAAACAACAGATATTGTAACAATTTCAAGTTATAAAGGTGGATATGTATGTAAAAATTGTTTCACATCTGATACGATTGTTAATTCAAAAACAATAAAATTAATAAGAATGTTTTATTATGTTGATATTGGTAAAATAACCAATATTGATATTAGTGATAATATTAAAAAAGAAATAAATAATTTTATTGATGATTATTATGAAAGATATGCTGGATTGTATTTAAAGTCTAAAACATTTTTAAAAAATTTAGAGAAAATAAAGTAAAAAAACATTTAAAAATAATATACAATATATTATTTTTAAATAATAATTATTATTTACATATATGTTTTTTTAAACAATATGCAGATATTTTTATTGACAAAAAATATAATTAAGATATAATTAAAATATAAGAAAGCAATGATCAGTTTGGAAGACTAGGAGCAATTATTTTAAAGAGATTCGTATGAATAAATAAGGTGGAACCGCGGGAAACCGTCCTTATAATACAATCTCTTTTTATTTTTAAGGAGGAAAAAATGAACGAAAAATTAACAATGATAGATATTGTAAATTATTGTAAACAATATGGTTTTATATTTCAAGGTAGTGAAATATATGGTGGACTTGCCAATACTTGGGATTATGGTCCGTTAGGGAGTAGATTAAAAAATAATGTAAAAGATGCGTGGCGCAAAAAATTTATTCAAGAAAATTTAAATAGTTATGAAGTAGATGCTGATATCTTAATGCATCCAAAAGTATGGGAAGCATCTGGTCATGTTAGTTCTTTTTCAGATCCATTAATAGATTGTAAAAATTGTAAAAAAAGAGAGCGTGCAGACACACTAATAAATAGTTTTGATAAAAATATTATAACTGACAAAATGACTGATGAAGAAATGTTAAATTATATAAAAAATAATAATGTTTCTTGTCCAAAATGTGGTTCACATAATTGGACAGATATTAGAGAATTTAACTTAATGTTTTCTACTCAAAGAGGAGCTGTCTCTAAAGCTGATAATTTAATATATTTACGTCCTGAAACGGCACAAGGAGAATTTGTTAATTTTTTAAATGTTCAAAGAACAATGCGCTGCAAAATTCCTTTTGGAATTGGTCAAATTGGAAAAGCATTTAGAAATGAAATTACGCCAGGTAATTTTATATTTAGGACTATTGAGTTTGAACAAATGGAGCATCAATTATTTTGTGAAGAAAATACTGATATGGAAAAATATGAATACTATAAAAAATATGCTTTCAAGTTTTTAACTGATTTAGGAATTAAAATTGATCATATAAGATATCACGATCATGATAAATTAGCGTTTTATGCAAAAGCAGCTTGTGATATTGAATATTTATTTCCAATTGGATGGGCAGAATTATGGGGCACACATAATAGAACAAATTATGATTTATTACGTCATCAAGAATATAGTGGAACATCAATGGAATATTTAGAACCAGATACTGGCAAGAAATATATACCATACGTAATAGAATCATCCGTTGGTTGTGATAGAATGATTTTAGCTTTACTATGTGATTCCTATACAAAAGAAACAATTGGTGAAGACGAAGTCCGTGAAGTATTAAAAATACATCCTTTCCTTGCGCCATATAAAGTAGCTGTATTGCCATTAATTAAGAAAAAACATAGTGATTTTGCTAAATCATTAACGGAAAAATTAAACAAAAAGTTTATGACAGTTTACGATGAATCTGGAACAATTGGAAAAAGATATCGTCGACAAGATGCTATTGGGACACCATTTTGTATTACAATCGATGATGAGACAATAGAAAAAAATAGTGTAACCATACGAGAACGCGATACTATGAAACAAACAACACTAAATATTAATGAAATAATTGATTATATTATAAAAAGTATAGAATTTTAAGAGTATTTTATACTTTTTCTTTACAATGATTTTAGTAAAATAGCACAGTTTCTATTTTATAAAATATAATATTGATGTATAATGAAATTGGTGAAAAGAATGACATTAAATAATATAAACTATATACAGTGTGGAACTGAAAATAAAATTGACATGGTTTTATTACATGGATGGGGTCAAAATATTAACATGATGAAACCATTAGGTGATGCTTTTAAAAAAATATTTAGAATTACTATTATTGATTTACCGGGTTTTGGAAAAAGTCATGAACCAAATTCGGCCATTGAAATAGAAGAATATGCAAGTATTATAAACGTTTTACTGAAAAAATTAAGAATTAATAATCCTATTATGATAGGCCATTCTTTTGGAGGAAGAATATCATTAATTTATGCATCAAAGTATAAAACAAGAAAATTAATTTTATTATCAACACCATTTCAAAAAAAAATAAACAAGCCAACTATAAAAATAAAAATATTAAAAAAAATGAAAAGCATAATAAAAAATGTTAAATTTGAAGAATGGGTTAAAAACAATATAGGTTCAACCGATTATAAGAATGCAACACCAATAATGAGAGAAATACTAGTTAAAACGGTGAATACCGATTTAACAGAATTTGCTAAAAAAATTGAATGTCCGACGTTATTAATATGTGGTGAATTAGATAAAGCGGTTCCTATTAGTGAATCACAAGCATTAGAAAAAATTATTAAAAATGCTGGAATAGTAATTTATCCTAATCAAGATCATTATGCATATTTAAATAATTTAGAACAAACAATTAGTATTTTAGATAAATTTTTATATATAGAAAGTAGGGAAAATAATGAAAATTAAAATAGGTGTCCTTTTTGGAGGAAAAAGTGTTGAACATGAAATATCAATTATTTCAGCTGTTCAAGCTATGAATTATATTGATGATGAAAAATATGAAGTAGTTCCAATATATATTACAAAAAAATTAGAATTTTGGACCGGAGCTATGTTAAAAGATATTGAAAGCTATAAAGATTTTAAATTAATTCAAAAATTTGCCAAAAAAGTTCATTTAGTAAATAAAAGAGGACGATTTGTTTTACAAAAAGCAAGTTTTATAAAAAGAGAAATTAATGACATAGATTTAGCTTTTCCAATTGTTCACGGTGAAGGTGTAGAAGATGGAACAATTCAAGGATATTTGGAACTATTAGGAATTCCATATATTGGAAGTAATATTTATGCATCAGCTGTGGGTCAAGATAAAGTTTTTCAAAAACAAATTTTTGAAGCAAATGACATTCCAATTACTAAATATGTTTGGTTTTTTGAAAATGAATATTATGATGAAAAAGAAAATTTATTTAAAAAAATTAATAAATTAAATTATCCATTAATAATAAAACCATCAAAATTAGGAAGTAGTATTGGAATAAGCATTGTAAAAAATAAAGATGATTTAAATAAAGCTATTGAGGAAGCAGTGCAATACGATAATAAAATTATTGTTGAAGAAGCTCTAGAAAATTTAACAGAAGTAAATTGTGCTGTTTTAGGTAATTATGAAAAAATGATTACTTCTGAAATTGAAGAAGTTTTAAAAGAAGACGAAATATTATCATATAATGACAAATATATTGGTTCAAGTAAAGGAGCATCTTCTAAAGGAATGGCTTCAACAAGGCGAATATTACCAGCTAGAATTAATGATGAAACTAAAAATACAATATTAGAATTATCAAAAAAAGTTTTTAAAGTTTTAAACAATAGCGGTGTAGCAAGAATTGATTATTTAATTGATAATAAAAAAAATAAAATATATGTAAATGAAATAAATAGTATTCCTGGTTCATTATCATATTACTTATTTGAACCAATACAAATATCTTATCCAGAATTACTTGAATCCTTAATAACAACGGCTATAAAAGAATATAAGAAAAAAAGTAAAATGACAGTATCATTTGAAACAAATATTTTAAAGAATTATTCTTCCAATGGCCTAAAAGGAATAAAAAAATAATGTATGAATATATTAATGGAATAATTCGTGATATTGAAAATAATTATATAGTTTTAGAAAATAATGAAATTGGATATAAGATATTTGTGCCTAATCCATATGTATATAAAATTGATAATAAATATAAAATATATATTTACACTAAAATTCAAGAAGATGATCATTTGCTATATGGATTTAAAGATAAAGATGAAAAAAACATGTTTTTAAAACTAATATCAGTTCAAGGTGTTGGCCCTAAAATTGCATTACCTATGCTTGCTACTGGGTCTATAAATGGACTAAATGATGCTATAGAAAATGAAAACATTTTATATTTAAAAAAATTTCCTAAAATAGGTGATAAAGTAGCTAGACAAATTATATTAGATTTAAAAGGTAAATTAATTAATTCCAATGAAAATATAAATATATCTAATGAATTAGTTGATGTATTAGAAGGATTAGGCTATAAACAAACTGATATAAAAAAAATAATAACGCATGTTAATTATGATAATCCGATTGAAGTTCAAGTTAAAGAAGCATTAAAATTATTATTAAAATAAAGATTAGAAAACTTTTCATAACTAGAATAGAGTTTTCTTTTTATTTATGATATACTATTTTATAGTAAAAAAGAAGGTGAAATCATGAATTTTTATCTAATATATGGAACTGATTCTTCATTAATAAGAAAAAAAGAAGAAGAAATAATAAAAAAAATAAATATTAATAAAAATAATATTATAAAATATTCATCCAACGAAACTTACTTAGAAGATATAATTGAAGATGCATCAATGATAAGCCTTTTTCAAGATAAAAAATTAATTATAATACAAGATGCAAATTATTTTTCAGGTGCTAAAAATGACATTCCAAATAATTCAGAATTATTACTTTCATATATGAATAATTATAATACAAATACTTATATAATATTTTCATTAATATCAGATAAAATAGATTCTCGTTTAAAGATAACAAAAAAAATAACTGAAATAGGTTTAATATATGAAATAAAAAAATATGAATCTAATTATATATCTAATTTTATAAAAGAATATTTAAATGATAAAGGATATTCAATAAATAGTATTGATTTAAATTATTTTGCTAACAGAGTTTATCATGATACTAACAATATTATTAATGAGCTAAATAAATTGATATTATATAAAGATGATAATAAAATAATAGTTCAAGGAGATATTGATGATATTGTGTCTTTAAATGTTGAAAATGATATATTTATTCTTATAGAAAATATTACCAAAAAAAATATAAGTCGAAGCCTTGATTTATATCATGAATTACTTCATAAAAATGAAGAACCAATCAAAATAATAGCATTATTAGAATCACAATATCGTTTGATATATCAAGTTCAAAAAATGTCAACTAAAAACATTTTTGAAAAAGAAATGGCTTCTATTTTAAATGTTCACCCGTATCGAGTTAAATTAGCATTAGAACTAAGTTATCAATACACTACTAATGAATTAGAAAAATATATAAAAGCTTTATCAACTTTAGATCAAAATATAAAAATGGGTAATATATTTAATGGAGAAATAGGATTGGAACTATTTATATTAAAAATAGAGAAATAAATATTTATTTTTTCTCTATAATTTTATTATAAATTGTATTTAATATTTTTTGTCTTTCATTATTGGAAGAAGACTTCCAAAGTATTTCAAATAATACTCCAAGACCAAATAACGGTTCCTCCTCATTACTAGAAATTGATGTTTCAATTGATTCTTCAAGATCTTTAATTGGGCTGTTAGAAAAGTTATTAATAATATATTCTCTCAAAATTATCACCATTAATAATATACACAAAAATATTAAAATTATACAAAAATTGTGATATAATACTTATAAGGAGTAATTTTATGAAATATTATAGCTTAATTTTTATAAATGAATATGGTCAAACAATCAATATTGATTTTGGTAAGCAAGTCAAAAACAATAGTAAATCATCAGACATAAAAGATATAGATAATTGGACAAAAAAATATAAAAATTATAATGAATTAATTAATGAATATGAAAAAAAATATAACGTTAAAATAAAAAAAATAGAAATAAATGGAATAAATATACATTGTGCTAATCAATTAGTATTTAATGAAACAATTAAAAAATATGGAACAATTAATGCAGAGAACATTTATGGAAAAGTAGAAGTAATGTTAAAAAAAAATATGGAAAAAAGACGAAATTTTATAAATTGTTTATCCCACAATAAAGAGAAAAAATATACAATTAATATTTTAATGAAATGGTTAGAAGTATATTTTAAAGAAATAACATATAAATCATTAAGAGACAGATATTTTGAATATATAGATTGGAAAGAAGAAAATAATAAATTAAAAGATTTTTACAATGAAATAAAAGATGCTGGTCTTCCCGAAGAACCGGTAATAATAAAACAAAATCAGCCAGAGACAAAAAAAGTTAAAAGTTCATTTAGAGAAAAATTAATTCGCGAAGGAATAATGGTTTATGAAGATAATGATTTTGATCCTGATAAATATATTTATGATTATTATGATGAAGTAATTAATAAAGATGAATTAAATGTTGAACATCAATCAATAAAAAGAACTGGTAAAAAAAGATGAATTATATAAATTTGTTTATTAATTATTTAGAAAATATTAAACAATATTCACCAAATACTATTATTGGATATAATGAAGATATTAAAGATTATATGAACTTTTTAAAAAAAGAAAAACTTGAAATAAAATATACAACATATGATGACGCCATAAAATATATATCAAATTTATATGAAAAAAAGATGTCAAGAAATTCTATTTCAAGAATGTTGTCATCTTTAAGAAAATATTACAAATTTTTAGTTAAAGAAAAAATATTAAAAGAAAACATTTTTGAAGATATAAAAAACCCTAAAAAAAATAAATCATTACCCAATTTTATTAATGAATCAGAATTAGATATAATGTTTGATAGTATTGAATTAATTTCACCATTAGGTCAAAGAAATAGATTAATATTAGAAATGTTATATGCAACTGGTGTTCGCGTAAGTGAATTAGTTAATATTAAAATTACAGATATAGATTATTATAATATGTCAATTAAAGTGTTAGGAAAAGGTTCAAAAGAAAGATATGTATTTTATGGAAGTTTTTGTGAAGACATTCTAAGCATATATATTGAAGATGGTAGAAAAAAATTATTAGATAAAGAAAAAAATGATTATTTATATTTAAATAGATATGGTTCTAAATTATCAGTTAGAAGTATTAGGAATATAATAAATAATATTATAGATAATTGTCATCTAGAAAAAAAAGTATCACCTCATACATTTAGACATACCTTTGCAACACATATGTTAAATGAAGGTGCTAACTTGGTAGATGTAAAAGAATTACTAGGTCATGATTCAATCGAAACGACTAGCATTTATACTCATGTCAGTGATGAAAAAATAAAAGAAGTATACTATAAATTTCATCCGAGAGCAAAAGATGATGAATAAGTGTCAAGAATATTGATACTTTTAATTTTAATTAAATATGGAGGGACAGAAAATGGCTAAACTAATTTTTAAATTTGCAGCTATGAATGCTGGTAAAACATTAAGTATAATTACCACTCATTATAGTTATCAGCAATTCAACATGAGTGTTTTATTGATTAAACCAGGAAAAGACGAAAAAGGAGAAAAAAATATTATTTCACGAAATGGTAATCAAATACCAGTTGATTTTTTAATAGATGATAATGAAAATATATGTGAAAAATTAGCATTTTCATTAGTAACTAATAACATTCAATGTATTTTTGTTGATGAAGCTCAATTTTTAACCAAAGATCATGTTGACGAATTAAGTGATATTGTAGATTATCACAATATTGATGTTATATGTTATGGATTAAGAGCCGATTTTTTAGGCAACTTATTTCCAGGCTCAAAAAGATTATTTGAAATAGCAGATATTGTTGAACCACTTGATTTAAAAGCTAGATGTAAATGTGGTGAAATAGCTATCATGAATGCAAGAAAGTTAGATGACAAATTTGTTTTTGAAGGAAATCAAGTAGCGATTGATGGTAAATCAAACACTTCATATCAATCATTATGCCGAAAATATTATAAAGAAGAAAGAAAAAAAAGTAATTTACATAAAATATTAATTAAAAAATAATGTAATAATTTAAAAAAATATTGATTAAATAAAATAGATTTGATACAATTAAAAAGTATAAAATTAAGGAGATGAAAATATGACAAAATATGTATATACCTTTAATGAAGGTAATGCAAATATGAAAAATTTACTTGGTGGAAAAGGAGCTAATTTAGCTGAAATGACTAATTTAGGTCTACCTATACCTCAAGGATTTACAATTTCAACTGAAGCATGCACAAATTATTACGAAAATGGATCACAAATTTCTACTGAAATTCAAAATCAAATATTTAGTAGTTTAAAAGAATTAGAAAAAATACAAGGTAAAATTTTTGGTGATAACAATGATCCATTATTAGTATCAGTTCGAAGTGGTGCTAGAGCATCAATGCCTGGTATGATGGATACTATTTTAAATTTAGGATTAAATGATATCGCAGTAGAAGGATTTGGAAATAAAACAAATAATCTTAGATTTGCATACGATTCATATCGCCGTTTTATTCAAATGTATTCAGATGTTGTTATGGAAGTTCCAAAATCATTTTTTGAAAAAATTATTGATGAATTAAAAAAAGAAAAAGGGATTCATTATGATACAGAACTTACTGTTAATGATTTAAAAGAATTAGTTCAAAAATTTAAAGAAGTATATAAAAAAACTATGAATGGCAAAGAATTCCCTCAAGATCCTAAAGAACAATTATTAGGTGCAGTTCAAGCAGTATTTCGTTCTTGGGATAATCCTAGAGCAATTGTTTATCGTCGTATGAATGATATACCAGGTGATTGGGGAACGGCGGTTAATGTTCAAGCCATGGTATTTGGTAATATGGGAGAAACAAGTGGGACAGGTGTAGCGTTTACTCGTAATCCGTCTACTGGTGAAAAAGGAATATACGGCGAATATTTAATCAATGCTCAAGGTGAAGATGTTGTAGCAGGTGTTAGGACGCCTCAACCAATTACAAAATTAGCTGAAGATTTACCAGAATGTTATACAGAATTTATAAAAATTGCTAACAAATTA
>CAYVSY010000021.1:0-15619 GCA_964454255.1 uncultured Muribaculaceae bacterium | reverse complement strand
CTTATAAATACTAAGACAAAAAAAGTGTCCAGCATTTCTGCTGGACTTCAGGGGGATAGAACGCATATTTTATGGACTCCTAAAGAAAATAGTCAAACTCAAATAGGAAGAATGTTAGATGAATTAGGAATTGAATTAATATTTGCATTATCAAGTGAAGCAAAAGGAAAAATTGAAAATAAAAACAAAGTAATTCAAAATAGATTACCTAACGATATAAAAAGATTTAATATTAAAGATTATGATGAACTTAACTTATGGTTTAATGATTTCTATATCGATTATCTTAACTCTAAATTTGGATATGAACCAAAAGAAATTGAATCAGAATTTGTTCCATTAGATAATACTGATTTAACTACAATATTATGTATTAAGGAAGAAAGAACTGTAATGTTCCCATATGGTAATCATTATTACATTCCAATTAGTGATGATGGTACAGATTATGTATTTTATAAAGGAACAAAAATAATGGTATATGATGATACTTTAAATAATATAATTAAAATATTTAAAAATAATAAACTTTATAATGCAAGAAGAATCGAAGGTCAACGACTGGATATTGAAAATAAAAAATTAAAAGAAATAGAAGAACAAAAAACATTAGAACGTATATTTAGAGAAAGAGATGAAAGATTAAAAGCAAGGGCGAAACGAAGTTGAGTCAACTTCTACCCTTGCTTTTTAGATTTAATTAATTATAATTATTTTATCAATAAAGTTTATCTTTATTGATTATCTACTTTTTCAAGCAAAATGTAACATTTAAAAAAAATCTTAACACTAAAAATGTAAATTTTTTAAAAATTAAAGCTAGTAATAAAATGACTTTAAATCACATTTCATTAATTAAAACTATAATTACTATAATATTTCACATATATTTTTTAACTATAATAATTTATGCATACAAATATTCTTTCTTTTTATATAATGGTTCGTATGTTTTAATAGTGTTATATTTTTCTATTATAACTATTTCATTTTTTTTAAAACTTTCTTGAACATCGATTATTCTTTGATTAAGAGATCCTTTATATTTTAAATTTAAACTTCTTTGTTCTAAAATAAATGGTCCATCGACTAAAACATCTATATTATTTAAAAATTCTTTTATATATTTATTAGATTTGGATAGTTCTAATAATTTTTCAAATTTAAATCCAGTATAACACCATATATTTAAATTTAATGCTTTTATAAATTTAGCTAAAATAGCACATGCTTCAGCTTGAAAAAATGGATCACCACCAGAAAATGTTATACCATCTTGATACTCTAATGACATAATTTCTTCTTTTAATTTATCAATATCAATACTAAATCCAGCATTAAAATCATGTGTTTCGGGATTATGACATCCAGGACAATTGTGAGAACACCCTTGCGTCCAAATTACTGTTCTCAAACCTTCACCATCAACTATACTATCTGTGTTAATTTTATGAGCCAATTTAATTTCCATAATTTATCAGTATTCCTTTCCTAGTCACTTCGTTCGTACTCGAGACACAAATCGAAGTAAAAATATATAAATCTTTGATACAATAATAAATTATTATTGGGCATACTACAGAACACGGAGAGGTGAGTAGTGTTAGAATTTGTTAATTCTAAACCCGCATAATTATATATGTCGATTACTCCTAGAGTCAAATGAGTGAAATCTGTAGATTTTTATATTCACTTCTTAGAGCACAGAACCTTATCTTTGTTAAAATAATTTCTCTGTTCTTTATTAGAAGTTTTCAGTCAATACTCTTTAACAAAAAATTTATAGAAAGGAGTATTGATATATTTAAAACCATTTATTTTAATGTCTTCATTGACAATCTTAAGTTCAAAAATTTATAAAACTTGAACTCTTTTTGCATACTTTAATTATTGTATATTATTTTCAACCTTACACTTCTTATATTGAATGTTTTACTCTATCTTTTTCTTCAGCTCGCTTGCCGTTATTAAATCTATCGACTGTCCCAACTAAATAACCCGTTATTCTCCTGATTCTTTCAAAAGGAACACCATCGGATTCTGTTCTATTGCAACCGGGACATACATCACCAATTACACCTGTAAAACCGCAAACTGGATCTCTATCAACTGGGTGATTAATTGCTCCATAACCAATTCCTTGCTCTTTCATTATTTTAACAACTTTAATAAATGCATCTATATTATCAGTAACATCGCCATTTAATTCTACATATGTGATGTGACCAGCATTAGTTAACGCATGATAAGGTGCTTCTAATTTTATTTTTTGTGCAGCCGATGTTTCATAATATACTGGAATATGGAAAGAATTAGTATAATATACTCTATCAGTAACACCCGGAATAGAACCATATATACTTTTATCTATTGCAGTAAATCTTCCAGATAATCCTTCAGCAGGAGTAGCTAATAAAGTAAAGTTTAATTTATATTCGTCACAAAATTCATCGCACTTGCTTCTCATATGGTTAATAATTTCCAATCCCAATTCTTGTGAGGTTTTTGATTCACCATGATGTTTACCTGTTAATGCTTTCAAACACTCAGCTAGGCCAATAAATCCTATAGACAATGTCCCGTGTTTCAATACACGTTTAACTTTATCATTTGGTTTCATACCTTTAGAATCAAGCCAAATACCTTGTCCCATCAAGAATGGAAAATTTTTTACTATTTTATTGCATTGAATTTCATAACGTTCTAATAATTGACCTTTAACTAATTCCATTAATGCATCCAATTCATTATAAAAACCTTCAATATTAGCTTTCTTACTATTAATAATGCCATACTTAATGCCTAATCTAGGTAAGTTAATTGAAGTAAACGATAAATTACCACGACTTGAAATAATTTCTTTATCCGGTGCTGCAACATTTGCCATTACCCTTGTTCTACATCCCATATAAGCAATTTCTGATTTATAATCACCTGGTTTGTAAAATTTCTTATTATATGGTGCATCGATAAATGAAAAATTAGGAAACAATCTTCTTGCAGAAACACGACAAGACAATTCAAATAAATCATAATTTGGATCTTCTTTATTATAATTAACACCTTCTAATACTTTAAAAATTGAAATTGGAAAAATCGGTGTTTCACCATGTCCTAATCCACTATCAGCAGCTAATAAATAATTTTTAATTACCATTCTACCTTCTATTGAGGTATCAGTTCCAAAATTAATTGAACTAAACGGAACTTGAGCACCAGCTCTACTATGCATAGTATTTAAATTATGAATAAATGCTTCCATAGCTTGATATGTAATTCTATCTGTTTTTTCGATTGCTTTATCATATGCTTTTTTAAAAATTTCTTTAATTCTATCAGTTTCATTAACATATTTATCAAATATAGTTAAATCAACATTACTACTATTTAACTTATCAATATCTTGAACTATATTTTTAAAATTAACAAAATTTAAAAAGCCCTCAAGATCAAAAAAGTCATATATCATTTGTTTTAATTGTTTTTTAAAAGTTTTCAAAACACCAGGTGCCATATAATAATCAAACGCTGGGATACTTTGCCCACCATGTTGATCATTTTGATTTGATTGAATGGCAATGGCAGCTAAAGCAGCATAACTCATAATATCATTTGGCGTTCTTAAATGACCATGGCCAGTACAAAAACCATGTTCAAATAATTTTTCCAAATCTATTTGTGTACAAGTTGTAGTTCCCATAGGTAAGAAATCCATATCATGAATATGAATTTGACCACTATCATGAGCTTCTGCATATTTTTCTTTCATTAAATATGATTTAGAAAATTCTCTTGAAAATGTTGAGCCATATTGTAACATAGTTCCCATCGCAGTATTTCCATCAACATTAGCATTCTCTCTTTTTGCATCCTCTTCAATAGCATCTTTCATACCTAATGATTCAGCAGCTTTCATTAATTTATGTAATTTAGAAGTAAATATTTTTCTTGACTCATTTCTTCTATCCCTATAACTAGCATATGATTCTAAAACATCATCATAATTTAATTCTTTTAATTTCATTTCTATAATGTCTTGTATTTCTTCTATTTTAATATTTTTTTTACCTTGATAAGTATTTTCAATAAATTCTATAACACTTTCATATACTTTATTTACATCGTCGCTTGTCAAGTCTTCATTATTTACACTGTCAAATCCTTTTTTAATAGCAACGGCTATTTTATCGCCACTAAATGGAACTTGTTTACCTTCCCTTTTTACAACTTTTAACTCATTCAAATCAATTTTTGTTATCATTTTAAAACCTCGCTTACTTCTATATTTATCTTATCTATCCTAATAATATCACTAGCTAATATAAAAAGTCAATACATTTTACAGCAAATATTTGTTCGTTTGTATATTAAAAAATAAAAATCTTATATTTACTAAGATTTTTATAAGAAAATTTTTAATTAATTATTACATTAGGTTCTAATAAAGATAAACTAACTTTGTTTTTTTCACAATTAATATCTTCTACATAGCAATCAACAATATCACCAACGGATACTACTTCCATTGGATGTTTAATATATTTATCTGTTAATTTTGATATATGAGCTAGTCCATCATTTTTTAATCCAATATCAATAAACACTCCAAAATCAACAACATTTCTAACCGTTCCTTGAAGTTTCATTCCAATTTTTAAATTCTCCAATTTTAAGATATCACTTTTTAATAATGGTTTATCAAAATCATCACGATAATCTCTATTAGGTTGTTTTAAACATTTAACAATATCTTCTAATGTATACTTATCTACATTATTGTCTCTTCCATATGTTTGAATATTTAAGTTTTTGATCGTTTCAATCAATTTATTACTACCTATATCTTTTTCCGCCAAATTAAGATACGACAGTAATTTTAATGTCGTCTCATAACTTTCGGGATGAATAGATGTTTTATCTAATATCTTTATTCCATCTGCAATACGCATAAAACCAATTGATTGTTCAAAAATTTTATCACTTATTACTTTAGCTTTTTTTAATTCTTCACGAGAAGTTATTTTTCCCTTTTCCTCACGATATTTAATTATTTTATCAATAACACTTTTTGTAAGTCCAGAAACATATTTTAAAATGCTAGGACTTGCTGTATTAATATCTACTCCAACATTATTTACAGCCTTGCTAACAACAAAATTAAGTGATTCATCTAGCCTTTTTTCATGAACATCATGCTGATATTGACCAACGCCAATACTTTTAGAATCAATTTTAACCAATTCACTCAAAGGATCTTGAAGTCGTCTCGCAATGCTAATAGCACTTCTTTCTTCAACATGCAAATTAGGAAATTCCATAATAGCTAATTTAGATGCCGAATAAACACTAGCTCCCGCTTCACTAACTATTATATATTGAACATTTTTATCAGTTATTTCCTTAATTGTTTCACTTACCAATTTTTCACTTTCTCGCGAAGCTGTTCCATTGCCAATAGCAATAATATCAATATTATACTTTTTAACAATATCCTTTATTGTTTCTTTACTTTCTTTCCACATGTTTTTTGGTTCATGAGGATAAATAACTGTAATTTTTAGAACTCTTGATGCGTTATCAACAACTGCCAATTTGCAACCCGTGCGATATGCCGGATCGAGTCCTAATACATTCTTTCCCTTCATAGGGGGTGTTAATAATAATTTTTCTAAATTTTTGCTAAATATATCTATTGCTTGAACCTCACCAATTTCCGTTAAATCACTCCTAATTTCTCTTTCAATACTCGGTTCAATAAGTCTATTATAACTATCCTTGATACTTTCTATCACTATTTTTTTTACATTTGAATTATTATTTTTAATTATTTTATACTCTAAAAAGGACAATATTTTTTTATCATCAATATCTATAGAAACATTTAATACTTTAGCATTTTCACCACGATTAACAGCTAATATCCTATGTGGTTTAATATATTTAATTTGTTCACTATATTCATAATACATTTCATATACTTTAGTTTCATCAATAGCCGTCTTTTTCTTTTTTGATACTAATAAGCCATTGTTATAAGTCCAATTTCTTATCCATTTCCGATAACTAGCATTATCACTAATCCATTCCGCAATAATATATTTAGCACCCGTAATAGCATCTTCTTTGTCTTTAATATTATCATTTAAATATTTATTTGTTACTTCATCAATATCTAAATTTTGAGGAAAATTCATAATTATTTTAGCTAATGGTTCTAACCCATTGTTTATAGCATCAGTTGCTTTCGTTTTCTTTTTTTCTTTATATGGACGATATAAATCTTCAACTTCAACTAATTTCGGACATTTTAAAATTTGAATTTTCAATTCATCAGTCATAAGACCTTTTTCATCAATAAGTCTTATAATATCTTCTTTTCTCTTAAATAAATTAACTTGATATTCATATACTTCATTAATTTTTCTAATTTGTTGTTCATCTAAATTATCAGTAGCTTCTTTACGATATCTAGCTATAAAAGGAATTGTATTTCCCTCTTGTAATAATTTTAAAACGCTTTGAACTTGTTTCACCTTAATATCCAAAGAAATAGCTATTTCATTAATTATATTTTCATTCATAAGTTAATCACCTCAATATAAATTTTGTAGTATCTTTAAAATACCCTATACCATAGAATATCACATCCCAATATCAAAATCAATTGTTTTTTTTCTTATTAACCATGTCACCATAAATAATTTTAGATACACCATATTTTTTTCTTATATTATCGATTGTTTTTTGAAGTTCATCATCAGTTTTAATATTTTGAGGATTATCAAAAATAGATAATTGAACTTTACTCACATTATCCAATTCACTAATAAAAATTCCAATACTTCTGATACTATTTTCATTCCATACACAATTGAATAAACTAATACTTTGATCATATATATCTTTATCAGTATTAATACTAATATTTAATTTTTTTTGTTTGCTTATTTTTGTCCAATCACTATATTTAATATTAATTCCAACAACATTAGCATAATAATTGTATTCTCTCAATTTAGGACAAATTTCCATTGACAATTGTCTTATAATACCATAAATCATATCAACATTTTTATAATCATATGGTAAAATAGTTGATGAACTAATACTTTTAGGATCAGAATATTCCGTTTCTACAGAACTATCATCAATGCCATTAGCATAATTATGCATCATAGTAGCCATACTCTTAAAATTTCTTGTTAATAAATTAATATCAGCACAAGCTAAATCATAAATAGTTTTGATATTCATTTCTTTCAATTTTTGACTAGTCTTTTTACCAATCATAAATAAATCATCAACTTTTAAAGGCCACAATTTTTCAGAAATTTCATTATCAAATAAAGTATGAATTTTATTGGGTTTTTCAAAATCCGAAGCCATTTTAGCACATAGCTTATTATTGGCAATTCCAATATTAACTGTCCACCCAAAATTTTTTTCAATATCATCTTTGATTTTTTTAGCTTGTAATAATGGATCACCAAACAATTTTTGAGACGAAGTATAATCAATAAAGCATTCATCAATTGAATATATTTCAATATTTGGCGTATAGTTGCTTAAATATTGAAATAATTTTTTTGATTCTTGTTTATATAATTCATAATTCGGTTGATAAACTTCAAGATAAGGGCATTTTTTTCTAGCCACATATAAACTTTCACCAGTATTTATATTTTTAGATTTAGTTAACAAACTTTTAGCTAAAACAATACCACGTCTTTCTTTTTCTTGTCCGCCAATTACACTATATCTTTTTCTAATGTCAATTTTATAACCTTTTTTCAACATATCAACAGCCGTCCACGATAAAAAAGCATTATTAACATCAATATGAAAAATAATTCTTTCCATCATATCACCATCCATATAAAACATAGCAAATAAATTAAAAATTGTCAATATTATTTAGAACATATGTTCGTAATATGTAAATAAAAAAAGAATCAAAATATTAATTTAAATATTCAATTCATTTTTTCTTATAGCAAATATAAATATTGGAGAAAGCAAACCACACGATAAAATAGTAAATATTATAAGAGCTATATATTTTTTACTAAATAGTTTATATAATTTGAATAATGAAGCTAATGTTAATAAAGATAATATAACACATAAAATAATCAACAAATTATTTGATAATGTTATTGAAAGAATAATAATATTATTAACCACTAAAGAAATTCCACTTGTAAGAATAGTAAGAATTAGCATTGTCCATCCCAAACATTTAGTCCAAGCAATTTTACCTAACAAATAAGAATTAAAGATAGGAAACCAAGCCATCCAACTGCCTTTTTCATTTAATTTTTTAGACATTTTTATTAATCCAATAGCACAAAAAATATATCCCAATAATATTACCAATCCTAAAACAGCAACAACAATTAAAAATATTTCCTTATTGTCTTTAGCCATTCTTATTATATTATTAATGTAATCCATAAACAGTCCTCCTCCTTCTATTTATAGAATAGCATAAAAAGAAAAAAAAGAAAATAGTTTTTTAACTATCTTCTCGGACTACCACCATTCATTCCATAGGTTTTACCAACACTAGTTAAAATAGAAGAAATGGTAAATGAATCTATTAAATTATCATTAACATAAACATTATAGGTTTTATTATCAATTAGTTTTGGTGTTGAAATAACAATAGATTGATAAATTTTTATAGCATTAAAAGTAAGAATCATCCCATTAGAATCTTCAATTGTAAGAACAGAATTTGAAGCTTGAGTGGAATTAAAATTAATTATAACAGAATTTTGAGTAGACGAAGAACTAACATTTTGAGCCATTCCTACACTTCCTGCCGCCACTAGTGTTCCACCACTAATTTTAAATGTTCCGTTATAATCTAGCGCGCCATTGCCTCCATCGATAGGTCCATAAACTAAAACTGTTCCATTAGACATTTCTATATCACCATTTGAATCAAGACCATCACCATTCGCTTTCACTATAATATTACCACCCTTTATAGTTAATTTATTATCACTATTAGCAGTAAATTGATTAGCACCAGGTCTATTTTGACTAGAATTATCAGCTCCTCCAGCAACATTTATTCCATCATCACTCGCAACAATATTAATTGTCCCATCATTTATATTAATAAGTTTACCTTCAACTCCCTCATAACTTTTTGTAATATTAATAGCTCCTCCATTTATTTCAATACCATTATCAGCATGAATTCCATCATCACCACTACTTATTTCAAATGAACCATTATTTATGATAATTGATCCATTAGAATGAATAGCATCATCACTAGAGTCAATCGCTATTGTTCCATTATTTATTAGAATACTCGAATTACCCTTTAAAGCTTTAGCACTATCATTTGTTGATAATTTGGTAGATCCCCACATCCTCAAAGTAGAATTTACATTTGCATTCGAACTACCACCGCCTGTTGTAATATTTAAATGTCCATTATCAATTTGCACATTTGTTTCAGCATGAATTCCATCTAATGTAGCATCAATAACAACATTACCCCCATTAATAACAATATATCCTAAAGATGTATTTGTGTCATTAGTTGATTTTATTCCATCTCCATTAGCATCTATATTAATGTTAGCATTTGATAGAATGGCATAATCTTTCCCTCTAATACCATCATCGGCACTTTTAATATTTATATTAGCATCAATCAGTTTTAATCCATCTTTACTTACAATACCATCTTTATAATTAGATGTTATATTTAAAGTTCCAGTTCCATTTATAATTAAATCACTTGAACTAAATATTGTTCCATCAGGTTCATCATCAGTATTAGTATTATAATTAGATCCATCATTTAAAGTATTGATTGTTTCTTCTTTAATGTTTAAAATAACTAATCCTGCCTTTTTTATGTAAATAGGAGCACTATCTAAACATGTAATATTAACACTGTTTAAAACAATAGTAACTTCTTCATCATTATTAACATCGATAATTATTTGCCCGTTTTTAATTGTTCCACTTATATTATAAATTCCACCTTTTCTAATAGTTAATGATTCATTATTTAAATTAATTGAATTAGTAATTGAATTATAATCAACATATTTTTCAGCATCACTTATTTTAACAGAAATATTTTCAATATCATCTATTGATAAAGAAGAATGTTGGTTATTTTTATAAATATAAAAAATACTTCCTGCAATTAAAACAACAATAACGCTTATTATTAAAATTATTTTTTTCATTTTTTCTCCTATAATTCATTTCCATTGAGAGGTCGCGATAAAACAATATTTAAATTACCATTTCTACTCCTAATATCATCTATCATTTCTTTTTCTTTAACATCTTTCTTTAATATTATACTATAAGTAATCTCATATAAACTACCTAAATTAGTTGTTTTTACTTTTTCAATATAATATTTATCTAAATATTTATCAAATATATCATCAAAAATAGTTGTATAATCTAAATCTTCTGGAACTAAAATTTTTAAATTTCGATCTTGTTTTTTTCTTTCACCAAAATTAGTTTTATATAATATCAATAATATTAAACTAATAATAAAAGTAATTAAAAAAGCATATAATATATATCCAACACCAATAACCAAACCCATTGCCATCGCAAAAAATATACTAGTAATTTCTCTAGAATTACCCGGAATACTCCTAAATCTAATTAAACTAAAAGCTCCTAACACCGCAATTGATGTTCCTAAATCACCATTTACCATTATCATTAATATTTGAATTAACATTGGTAATATAGTTAATGTTAAAACAAAATTTTTAGAATAACTTGATGTTTTCATATGAATTATTGAAATACATAATCCAATTAATAAAGACGATAATAAACAAATAAGCAAAGTTGTTATTGTAATTTCTGAACCAATTATACTATTAAACATTTTTTATCATTCCTTTCTTAAATATTTCTCCATATTTTGAAAATGAAGACTGATATATTTTTAACTGTGATAATTTTTTTGTCCATAACAATGGCAATCCTTTTAAAGTTTTAATTTCCATTATATACATTTCTTTATCAAACAATTTTTCTCCATAATCACCTTTTTCTAACTGCAAATCATAATTTCTTGATCTAATATTAATATCAAAAGTAATTCGCAAATTTTTATCATCTTTTCCACAATAAGAATATCTATCATAGGCTAAATATAATTTTGGAACTAAATTATAAAATTTAAAACCATATTTTATTTCTTTTTCTATTTGTGTTTTAGCACCATCCTTATTAATAAATTGATAAGCATCTTTTAATTTAAAAACTTCTCTTCTTTTTCCAACAATTCCATTATATTTTTTCTTTATTTCAAAAAATACAGGACTATCTAATGTTGGTATTCCATATCCTCTCAATCTAAATTTTTCTTTATATATAGGTTTTTCTAAAGATTTTCTTATTAAATCACAATTATCTGTATCATAATATATATTACATATTGTTTCAAAATAATAATTATCTGGAACTATATCAATATCAATATATTTTATAAATTCATTATATTGAAATTTATCTAATACATATTTTTTTTCATATCTACTAAATATTTTTTGCATATCTCCTTTCTTTCAAAATAATTATATTAAAAAACTTTAAAATAATTATGTAAAAATTGTGTTAATTTATGGGATAACATAAAAATAAGTGTTATAATTAAAATAAAGTAGGTGAACCATGAAAATAGGATTTGATGATGAATTATATGTTAAATTGCAAAGTAAAAGAATTAAAGAAAGAATAAAAATATTTAATAACAAATTATATCTAGAATTTGGTGGAAAATTATTTGATGATTATCACGCTTATCGTATATTACCCGGATTTAAATTAAATTCTAAAATTAAATTATTAGAAGAATTAAGAGACATTTCAGAAGTTATTTTTTGTATAAATGCTAATGACATTGAAAGAAATAAAATACGAGCTGATTATGGGATTACATATGATGAGGAAGTATTACGTCTAATTGAAAATCTAAGCAGTTTGCATATCAATATTAACAGTGTTGTAATTACATTGTTCAAAGGCCAACCAGGAGCTTTAACATTTCAAAATAAATTAGAAAAAAGAGGGATAAAAACATATATACACACTCCAACTAAAGGCTATCCAATTAATATTGAAACAATTGTAAGCGAAGAAGGATATGGGGCTAATCCATATATTATCACTACTAAACCATTAGTCGTCGTAACAGCACCGGGACCTTGCAGTGGAAAACTTGCGACTTGTTTATCGCAATTATATCACGACCATAAAAATGGAATAAAATCCGGCTATGCTAAATTTGAAACATTTCCCGTTTGGGATTTACCCTTAAAACATCCCATTAATGTTGCATACGAAGCTGCTACAGCTGATTTAAAAGATGTTAATATGATTGATTCTTTCCATTTAGACGCTTACGGAATTAGTTCTGTCAATTACAATCGTGATTTAGAAGTATTTCCTGTTTTAAAAAATATATTAAAATGTATTACTAAAAACGATATATATAAATCCCCTACTGATATGGGAGTTAATACTATTGGAAAATGTATTATAGATGATAATGCAATTCAAGATGCATCAAAAAAAGAAATAATTCGCAGATATTATAAAGCTTTAAATGATTATCATTTAGGGCTAATTGACATTGAAGTTCCTAATAGAATTAAAATGTTAATGAATGAATTAAATATTAATGAAAGTGATCGTCTAGTAGTTGAAAAAGCACTTAAAAAAGCTCAAAAAGAAAAAAAACATGTTGTTTCACTAGAATTACCCAATGGAAAAATCATAACAGGTAAACAAAGTGAACTATTGAATCCTTTAGGTGCTGTAATATTAAATGCCATAAAAGAATTAAATAAAATACCCGATGAAGTCGATTTATTATCATTAAATATTATTAAACCAATTTTAAACACCAAGAAAAAAATAGTTAATGATAAAAATTATTCCCTTAGTCTTCAAGAATGTTTATTAGCTTTAAGTGTATGTTCGACAACCAACCCCATCATTGATAAAGCACTTAAAAATTTAAACAAATTAAGTGGGATGGAAGCTCATTCAACATACATAATTAAAAATGGTGATTTAAATATTTTAAGAAATTTAAATATTAATATTACTTGTGAATCCAATTTTTATTCAAATACATTTAATGAAAAATGAGAAGTTACTTGCTTCTCATTTTTGGTTTAATATCAATTTCATTAAATTTAAAATTAATTGAATTACGTAATGCAATATATTCATCGTAAGAAATTAATTTATTTTTATACAACACTAAAATTACCTTACTATATGAATCTATGTTTTTTACAATTATCTGGTTAAAATTATTAGGTTTCTTAATACTTTCCATATAATCACCTCCTTAAAAATATAATTATTAAAAATTGATTAGACATCTTCTTTTTTCTTGATTTCGTATCCTATCACAAATACTTGAATTTGTCAATTTTTTCACCAATCTAGAGTGAAAATTAATTATGGCAATCGCTTAAAAATTTTACCTTTTCATTCTATCTTTCCTACCACATAATTACTAACTTTCATCTATTAAGTTAGTAATTATCCTAAAATTATACACTTTATTTACACATATAAAATAAACGCCTATATTTTGATATAATATTACCTTTATATATTTATATTATAAAGCCTATTAAAATAAGTTTTCTTAATAATATCCTCTATTTACACATAATTATACAAAAAAAAGACGATTTAATCGCCTTAATTATTAACCTTCAATTTTTTAGCTTCATCAATCTGCTTAAGTCCTAAATTAATAAAATATATAACCACAAACCAAGCAGCCACAATTAATAATACTTGTTTCAAATAAATTGGGAACTCAAAAGGCATATCCCAAATTCCATGAAGAATAATTGGAATAGCGCATATTATGAAAAATCTTGTATCATTAACATGCTTCTTATTAAGTTTTTCAAAACCAGCAACATACATTAGCCCCGCACCCTCAATAGCTGCCCACGCCACATGACCTCCGGGCGCTAAAACAGCCCTTAACTTAATAACTTCAATCATTTGATTTAAACCATAATTAAGTCCATATCTTAAAATATAACCAGCTGTTTCAAAAGCTGCAAATCCAGCTCCAACAGCTGCTCCAATTAGTAATCCATTTAAAATATAATTTTTTTTCTTACTCCTAAACAAAAATATCGCTACTATAGCTGCCTTAGCAACTTCTTCAATAAGACCAATCATCATTGCCCCAAAATAAGTTGTTGTCGTTGCATTTTTAGCAAAAAAGGGAATATCAAAATATAAGATAGCCAAAATAAGGGACATTACGCCACCAATAATAAAATATTCTAATACTTTATAAAGAGGGACATTACGAAATAAGTTAATTTCAAAAAAGAATATCAATACCGTAACAGGTACTGCAAAAGCTGCAATCATTATCCAACCTGGTAAGAAATTAGCATTATTATAATTAACATAACCAATATACATTGGTATATAAGCTATTAAAAAGAAAATAAATATTCTTAAATATACCCACGCACTTGCTTTTTTAGGATCAATATTTTTAATATCTGGTGTTGTTTCCTTACTTCCACAAACAAATACATCATCCATATCCTCTTCAGTATGTTTTTTAAAAGTATTTTTAAACAAATCCTTAAAAGTTACATAGTTTCCACCTTTAGCGCCCGTTATTTTATCCAAACCACCGTTAATAATATTACTAACACTTTTCTTTTTAAGAGGATAGCCACAACTACTACATATTTCGCTATCCGCACTTACTTCTTTTCCACATTCTGAACAGAATAATTTTTCTAAACTAAAACCACAATGTGGACAAATCTTTGCCTTATCACTTACTTCTTTTCCACATTCACTACATTTAATTAAAGCCATTATTTTACTCCTTCTTTCATTGTACTTATAATTAATTCAACTAAATTATTTATATCCTTACTATTATCTAACTCTTTAGAAGCAACCATATACACTTTTTTATTTATAACAAAAGCATATCTATTATCAACAATAGTTTTATCATTTTCTTTATATGTATAAGTTATACAATAAACTTTTTCATCACCAATATCTATATTAGTAACTTTAGATGCTGTTAAAGTACTGCCATATTCATTTAACATATGTAAAGACAGACTAGTTAAAAATAAATTTGGATACCTATAATCATCATACCTACCAATAAGAATATATGGAATTATAGCCTGCTCACCACTATAACTTTTAGCTAAATAAATAAAACCATCATCATTAGAATTAACCTTATAACCACTATTATAATCAAAAGATATCCCTAAAAATTTACTTTCATAACTTTTAGTAGCATTCGCTTTAGAATTTAGCAAATAAAATCCACCAATTAATAATAATACTCCAATAACAACAAACCACTTATTTTTACCACTAGGCAAAGTGACTTTCTTCTTTCTTTTTTTTAATTCGTAACCACATTTAGGACAAGCTACTGCTTGATCACTAATATCGTTATTACATTCTGGACACTTTACCAAAGCCATAGAACCATCTCCAATAAATATTATTTCTTACAAAACTAGTATATAGCAAACCGCAAAATTAGTCAATAATCATAAAAACTATTTATATT
>CAYVSY010000020.1:7398-16011 GCA_964454255.1 uncultured Muribaculaceae bacterium | reverse complement strand
TTAAGCTAACGCCAAAATCTCCTGACGCTGCACCTTTACTTGGAAATAATTCTTTCAATAAGTCAGGTGCTTTTTTCATAAACATTAATATACCTAGCGCAAGTGCTATTTTTATCCATGGTATCATTTCTGTTGGCGAACTACTTTCTCCAAAAACAGTTTTATCATCGAAAATGTAATTAACCAAATACAATCCCAAATTAATGATTAATAATCTTATAAATAAATCAAAATATGTTGTTAAGCATTGTTTTATCCAAGTATTAAGTTTGTCTTCACCTTTTGGTAATATATAACTAATAATTGGAATGGGTGCAATTATTTGTAAATATGCAAGTTGAACAGTTCTAATTGCAATACTAATGATATAAGCAATCATTATCCAGCAAAATATACCTCCAATTATTGTAGATACTCCCCATGTATAATTATAAAAATAGTTATGTGCGCTATCTTTAACAGTTATATCATTTGTTAAAACTCTCATCTTGTCCACATTTCCTTTTATATTTATAAATAGATTATTTTTGCTTTCATTCCCAGGGCTTAATTTTTGAAATGCTGACTTATCAACCATATCTTGGTTTTCGTCTAAGAACGCTTCAAATAAGTTACCGGCAAGTTGACTTCCTACCGAATCAGAAGATAAATCTATTTGCTTTGACGATGCTTCTTCACCAAAAATAATATTTGAAATAACATTTTCACTAATTACAATTTTTTGTAACTCTGCAGCCATATTAAATATTTTTGGATATAATGCAAGAAGTGCTACCATAATTAAGATTTTTGTTACTAATTTTCCAGCACCTGTTTTTACATCATTAAATTTATCCGGATCAACGACATATTTTATAAATGATATTGCAACTGAAAATAACATAAATATTGCTATAACAACACCGATTCGTGTCACTATTTTTTCTATAAAATTTTTTTCCACTATAGTGGCATCTGCTGTATAGTAAAAAATTCTATATAAAAAAGATAGAAAACGATATACCACTATATCAATACTAACAGCGACTACTCTTAATGCATCACTAATCCATACTGCTATATCGCCTTGCCCAGCATTATCTAAAAAGTTAATCATATTTTTTCCTCCAAACTATTGAATGCCACAAGTTCCCCAACTTGTTCCAAACGCTTGATTTATTATATCTATTGCTGCTCCGAGAACAAGAGGAATTATAAAAAATATCAATCCGTATATTAATCTTTTAACGAACTTACCTTGAGCTTTTTTCATTTGTGATTCATCACCCGAAAAAACTGCTTTTGTAAAATCAAGTATACCAAAAGACACTATTATAATTGGAACTACTATTTTAAAAATATTAAATATTTCTTTTAAAAAATCAACAATTTTAGTAGGTAAAATACCACAATTAGAAGAATTTCCCTCTCCATTTGTTCCTGGAACACTTGGTGTTTCCGGTGTTTCCGGTGTTTGAATTGGTGATGCAAGTTGTGATGTCCTAGCATAAATATTGGTGTTTGAATCTGTTTGAAAGTTTTTTACAAAACTTGTATTAAAATATGTTCCCATTTTTAGAACATCAGATGTCATAGGATCTAAGATAGTTTTTAATTCATAATATAAAGTAATCGGTGGATTCCCAGTAGTTTTTATTGCGTTAAAAAACGCTTCTCTATTTTCTGCTGTTAACCCTCCATCACCTTCAATTGAATATGCGCCAAAATCCAGCACATTATATCCAGTATTAATTAATTTTTCATTTCCAGGAGTATCATCATATATTACATAAAATTTCCCTATTTCAATACCATTCTGATTGTATATTGGATAAACTGCATATTTATCATCTTCAGCCCTAACTTCTTTTATTCCAATACAAAAAAGCATTATTAAAAAACTTAATATTATTTTTATACTTTTTTTATTCATTGTGTCCCTCACTTCATACTTATTCATAATAGTATTATACCATAAAAAAAAATAATAATAAATATGTTTTTACTATTATTTTAATTAATATTTTAATTTATGCAGCTTCATCCCAACAAGTTTTCCAATTCATCGCGTCAGTTTCACCAGATGATGTTGAAACCACATTGAAAATTAAGCTTACTATTGTAACAACTAAAAATACGGCAATAGCTGATATAGCTCTTTTTACTAACATTTGTTGATTCTTTTTAATTTCATCTTCTTTTCCAGCTACCACTGCCCTTCCTAAGTCAAGCATACCTAGGACAATTAACAATATTGGAATACCAATTTGTAATATTGGAATAATACCTCTACGAACTATTTTTAATATAACTAATAAATCATCAGCACAATCCATTATAATCTCTCCCTTCTTTATAGTTTTATAATATATTATTTTTTATTAATTGTCAATTATTTGACTATAATTTTACATTAAAACTTAAATAAACCAAATATTTTATTTTTATTTTCTGATTCTGTTTTAACTTGTTTAATAAATCCTAATTTAGCTAATATTGGATTTATTAAATTAGAATTGTTTTTTCTTTCATCTAAAGGTGGCATATTATAGAACACTTTTGTTCTAGATTCATACTCAAAATCAAGAACATCTTTTGAATCAAGTAAACTCTTATTTAAAACTATTTTTTTATCTTTAACTTTTTCAAATACTTTTCTATTTTGTCTAATTAATTTATTCAATTTAATAGTTGAAGGTTCCAATAAATATAAAACATCATTGCATACATCTTCATCTTCACTTTTATTTAAATCAATTAATATAACATCAACATTTTGATATTTCATTAATTCTTTAGGTAGATCAACTTCTGTAGTTGATACCATACTTGGATCACTAAAATATATGAAATCATTTTTATCTACTTCAATTGCCATAACATTATAATTTAATTCTAATTGTTTTTTAAGAATATAAATTAAGGTTGTAGCACCAGCATGATCTGTTAAATTTTTAATACCTAAAATTCTTAAATTTTTGGTAATTATTCTATCATTTATTTGTTCAGTTAAATTTTCTAATTGATGTATATGAGCAACATCTCGATAACTATTTGGATGGTTGTATAAATACATTAATCCTTCTTTATTTCTAGTAAAGTTATATATCCCCATACTAATTAATCTTGATAAATATAAAGGTGAGCCACTTTCAGAACTATCATCTAATAGTAATATTACTTTATCCATATCTAAACTAACTGATAATTTTTGAATATTTTTTAAATCTTTATAATCTTTTATGGCTGTTATGTCTAAAAACATTCTTTGAAAGAAGAAATTAGAAAATGTTTCTATTATTTCATCGACTTCAAATTCACCAGTTATTGATTTAATAACATCCACTTCTAAGGTATCTAGTAATTCTTTATACTTGTTAGATACTATTACATTCATTATTTTCACCCTCAATTCCAGTTGTTCCACTAATTATTCTAGTTTCGCCAGTTATTGGAACAGTTATATCGATAGAGAAAAATGGCAATTCTAAATGGACAAATGTTTCAACGAAATAATATGCACCTTTAAAATTACATCTTTTTGTTATACAATATCCGTTTTCACATATTCTATTTGTTTCAGAATTATCAAAATTAAGGCTGACATTATAACCCATTTTTTCAACATAGCTTATTATTTCTTCCTTAGATGATAAACCATTATCAGTTTTTTTATCGTTATAACCTTCATACTGTTCTATTATATTTATAATTTGATTTTTAATTCGAAATGCTTTTGCATAGTTTAAAGCAACCGCCATAAACGCTACATATACAAACAAAAATATCAAAATTATTTTTATTAAGAATGCACCACCAAAGGCATCTCTCATTTTAAATCACCACTTTTCTTTTACTTTGCGACGCACGCACCTGTAGCAGGATCCCATCTTTGTTCTTCTCCACAGTTTTCTGTTCCACCACCCCAAGAGTTTCTTATTGAACTTTCAATGCTTGGCCATAAACTCCAAAGAATTGCTCCAATTGCTGTAATTGCTACAATTGTAATAACTGTCATATTTAATTCACCAGTAGCCTCTTTCATTTTCTTCCTCCTTTCTTAAATATTAATTTTTTATCTTGACATCATAAATATGGAAATTAACAATAATATCATTGCTCCACCACCTGTAAAAACCAACATAGTAAGTGTTTTCTTTTCCATTTTATCTAATCTATCTTTATATTTTTGTTCTCTTGATTTATTTTGTAAGTTACTAACTGTTTTTGAAAAAGTTAATAATTGTTCATGTTTATTTTCTTGAGCTCCTAAACCTAATCTATAAAGTAATCTCATCATTCTCATTGAATCACGAACGGGATATTCTATTGCAAATTCCATATAAGGATCAATTGATGAATCACCTGCATTAATTTTATCTATTAATTTTTTTAATCCTGGTTTAAATACTTCTGGTGCATCATCTACACTTTTACCAATCGCAACGGGAACAGTGTAATGATGAATTAAGATTTCTAAACTCTTTAAATAATATGGTAGCATAGTATTTATTTCATGTAAATGTGTTTTATAATATTTTTTTAATTTTCTGTAATCAGATTTAAATACTAAATATCCAACTACAAAGGCAACAATGACATTTAAGAATGATAATTTTGACAAGAAAATAAATATTAATATAACTATTACTAATAAACCATTTCTTATTCTTCCCATAAAAGCTTTTTCAGGAGAAACTTTATCTCCATATCTAGCTTTTAATAAGAATTCATAATTATCTTCTTTTAAAAATTTAAAATATTGTTTATTATCTTGAATAAATCTATTAGTGCTTACTTTTTTATTGTATTCTAACAAAAATATTAGAATAACCGCTATTATTAACATTTCCATTATTCAGCACCTACATTCTCATTATAGTATTTTTCGCCTGAAAGCAAGAAATATGTATTAATTAAAACAATTGCATTTACTATTAATCTAACATACCACTGATTTAGCATATTTATATAACTTTCAATTCCTAATAATAATTGAATTAACATTATTATGGCATATAGTAATATACCATATTGTAGGAATTGTTTATGGAAAGCTTGTCTGTCCAATCTATCACGATAAACATTTTCAACTAACATATCGATATCTGATAACATGTTTTCAAATGTTCCAGCTGTATCTTTTGCACCTTCTTTAGTTACTTGTAAGAAAAGTTGATGCATATTTCTAACTATATAATAATTATATTTATCATCCATAAATCGTATTGACTCATAGATATCTCCGTTAGTATAGGCTAATTGAATTATTTGTTTAACATCGGTTAAAAGCGGCTCTTCCAAAACACCAGATTCTACAACGCCTTCTAGTGCTTTGACAAAGGCTCCCGTTGTGGCATATTCCATTATGGTATTAGTTGTATATACTTGAACTTGTTCAAAAATAAATTCACTATATACTCTTTTACATCTTAAATATGTAATGTATGGTATGGTCGCTACGGCACATATCATGTATATAATTGTGATTAAGATATTATAGTTATACAAATATCCAATGACACCAGAAATGGATGCAAATAAAATAATTTGAATTGTATATTGTCGTGGTGTATATTCTTGACCTAAATCTTTTACTTTTTGTCTCATCATTTTAAACGAATAAGGAGCATATTTTTCATAGGCAACACCAACTTGGGCAACAATAAACTTATATACATTTTCACCTTTATTGCGTCTATACATAATAACAAATAATAGGACAATGCCAATTATTAAAAATTCCATATTTCACCTACTTTCAGAATAAGTTATCTAAAGTAATTTCTTCTTTTGAAATTTCTTTAACAATTTCTTTTTTCAATATATCTTTAGGCATAATCATACCTTGACTTTCTAAATATCCAAGTAAATATTTGGTTGGATTGTTTAAAATTATTTGTCCATTTGGTGTCTTTTTATAAAGAATATTATATTTAGCTTCATTAGTATCATCTGCAACATAAAATTCAACTACTTCAGATACTTCTCGATGAAATCTTTTATATTCTTGACTATAATATGCTTTAATATGAACACCTAATTGAACATATCTATGTATACTTCTCATAAATTGATCTATGTCAATATTTGTTTCAAGTAAACTATACATACGACTGGGGATTGACTCCGCTTTATCTGAGTGAATAGTTGACAAAATATTATGGCCTGATGATATTGAGTTACGAACTGCCATAACAGCTTCAGCACTACGAACTTCGGATAATAATATCCATCTTGGATTTTGTCTCATACAAGTAACTAATACTTCGCTATAACTAGCAATATTATTAGTTTTCATCGCTATAATATCACGATGCGGAAATATTTTATCTAAATGAAGTTCTAAAGTATCTTCAATGGTGATTATTTTTTCATTTTCTTTAGTGTGAGCGGCTAAGTATTTGATAAATTCTGTTTTACCACTACCAGTTTCTCCACTAACAATTATATTACAATGGCCTTCAACACATTTTAATAAAAAGTCATGAATATCTAATCTTATATATTTTTCTTCTAATATTTTATCTTTTTCAAGTCTTATTTTAACTGGCGTTTTACGTATTAGAACAGCAATCCCATTTTTAGCAATTGAATCGTGAACGAAATTCATACGAAGTTCAGCTGATTCAGCATCTAGAAAGGGATTAGCCATATTAAAACTTTTACCCATAGCATTTGAACACTGAAAGGCAATTTTTTCCATTAATGTATTATCAACATTAGAAACTTCTTCTTTAAATACACCTTTGGATAATGTTTTAAGCCATATTTGACCGTTGTTACTATAAGAAATATCTGTTACATCGTCATTTTCTAAGTATGGTTTTAATGGTCCAAAATCTATCTGTGTAAATATATTATCCATACTATGCACCTACTCAGTTGTAGTTGTTGTATCAGTATCTATTTCAATTCTAACGGTTTTATTTAATATGAATTCAGCTATTTCAGCACTACTTATTTCAGTAGCATTTTGTTCAGTTAATTTTTCAGTAACTGGAACTGGTATTAATTCAGCTGATATTTTAGTTAAATATCCAGCTTTTTTAATAAGTAAATGAATATCTTCGGGAACAGCAAATATCATTGAGCTTGGAGTTCTTGATTCACCGGTATTTTCAAAGACATGTTTTCCAGAACTATCTTTAACATCCAACACTTTAATATTACCAATTAATTTTCCAAATACTAATTTATTTCCATTGTCTACATCAATAGCTTTAAAATAAAGATTGATATAGTTACCAGGGAACATTGAGTTTCCATATGTTGATTTCATTGTAGCTGGAAAGTTAACAACGGTCCATCCAGTAGGAACATCACCGAAGGCTGAATCAGGTAAATCTCTCTCATTAATTACTGAATCAGAGTAAAATAAGCTTCCTTTTGGAATTATAGTATTATAATTAGAATACTTACCAATTATTAAACTTGCAGATGAAACATAATTTCCTTTCAAATAACTAGGTGGGACTTCCATATACGAAACAATATCCTCAGTTATTAATTGTCTTGGTTGAATAGTTTGATTGGCATAGGGAATTCTTGTTGGTTTAATTGCTTGATTAATTCTCCAATTATATCCTAAGTATAAAACTAGGATACAAACTAACACCCCTATAATTGTAACAGTATTTTTGTTACTAAAAAATCTTTTTACTGAAATCCATAAATTGTTCATTTTTTCCTCCTTAATTTTTATTTAAACACTTTTTGTGTTAAATACTATCTTGTAATAAATTTTCTAAAATCATTATGATTAAATCCTTCTAACGGATTATCATGATTATTTATATCAGAATTATTGTCATTCAATTCTTCTTCGGTAAAGATAGAATTGATTCCATATATTGTTTCTAATATAGCATCTAATTGATTGACAATATCAAAATCAGTGGCTTCAGTGCTTATGTTAATGGTTCTACTTTTAGTTTTTACGCGAACGCTTACTTTAGGTGGAATTTCGATAATATCATAAAATTCAATATCATATCCAGAACTATTAAAGTTTGCGTTTTCTGCATATCTTCTAATAAAATTGGCCATAAATTTTTGATTTGATATTTTTATTTCACCAGTTGATCGATAATATGTTAGATCAACGGAATCAATCATTGCCCCTTGAGTGGCTTCTTTTAAAAGATAATAATCTTGTTCATTCTTAGTTGTTATATCTTGAAATAATAATAACACAGAAAGTCCAATAAGTCCAGCGACAATTGCACCTACTCCTACAAATGACCATTTCATTGACAACCCACCTCATCACTATTTTTAGGACCACATCCTAATTTTAGTCCAGCTGTTAAATTGTTTTTTATGATATAGCCACTATAATTATTTTTTATTAAATTCAAAAATTCATCTTCTCCATTTGATCCAATGGTATAGTTTAAGTATCCAGCGCCTATATCACTATCTTGTTGATTGTTGTATTCTCTTATTTCTCTTATTAAAGCATTGTCTAAATGAATTGAAAAGATTGGTTCATTGGAATAAGTGTTTTTTAATCTTGTTGACATTGTTTTTGATGCCTCATACCAATTATATCCAGGTTCTCTATTTGGAAATGGTGTTGTTAGTTCAATCGGTCTATATATAAATTCAAATTCGCTAACTTGTGATTCAATT
>CAYVSY010000020.1:6188-7298 GCA_964454255.1 uncultured Muribaculaceae bacterium | reverse complement strand
TCGAACAGGACCAATAATGGGATGATCGGGATTATATAATCTAACTGTTTCAACAGGGCATTCACTATCAATAGTAAAATCAAAATCATTTAATCCACTAACATTAAAATCAACATGGACATCTAATGATGTAATAATAGTGAGAGTTCCTGTTGGCCATTTTAATGGAATAAAGTGGCTGTGAGCATATCCTAAATACAAATCATTCCCTGAATCTTCTGGCAAATCCATTTCATATGTAATTTTAGCTGTTTTTTTATCTAATTTAGCTCCCATCCGAGGAAAATATTTAAATTCGTTGTTTCCAGAACTTATTTTTTCTATTAATTCGGAATCTATTTCTTCAGAACCACTTATAGTATTATCTTCAATGTCTTTCGTATCTTCATATTTTATATCGCCTTCCATAGTTACTTTTGTTCCAAGTTGACTAAGTTCTTCTTCGCATTTAGCAACAGCTGATTGCCTAGTGCATTCTTCTTTTCCAACAACTTCTTTATGACAATTTTCATACACATAATTAGGGTTAGCAATAGTCGTTCCTTCTTCTTTACCTTCGCATTCTTTAGGATCACCTTCACCGCCACCACAAACGATTGTAGGTCTGCAGTCGTATGTTTCAGTTAATATTTCCGGTCGATTACATGATACAAGTCCACTGCCACCACATCCCATATATCCAGCTGATACTTCTGGTTCTTGTCGTTTATATTGAATAAAATAATCATTAAAATAAGTTCCTGTTCGAAAACCTTTAAGATTTTTACCGTCATCAGTTTTAACAGTTATAATATTTTTTTTTGGTCCTTCTGGTTTATGAATGGTAATATCAATTTTACCTTCTAAGCTTATACTACATTGAGCTGTCCCACAATCTGGATAGCAACTAAAATCTTGTGCTTGAAGTTCTTTAATATATACCATTTGAGCATCAGTAAGAATGGCTCCAAATTGATATCCCGTTTCATAATTTCCTTTGCAAAAATATTCTGATTCAGTTGTTCCACAAGCATAGTTTGGATCGGTATTACTACCGCATGTGCCATTCAAATTACCAAATCCACTGCCACAACTAAGGGTATTATCTTTCATTTTTTCTAATTCTGCTTT
>CAYVSY010000020.1:0-6088 GCA_964454255.1 uncultured Muribaculaceae bacterium | reverse complement strand
CTTTCATTTTTTCTAATTCTGCTTTTTCTTCTGGAGTTAAGGCTTTCTTACCAGCTTCTTGTCTAACTACGCATGAATCAAAGACTGAAACAGTTGTCATATCACTGGCATCAGTTGCGGGTTGAACATAACTTCTATTAGTAAGAGATGTGCCTAAGTTTTCTAGTGATGATTTTGAAACTTGAACATTATACATATTAACTTGTTGGCCATTAACGGTTGCTTGAAAGGCATCACCAACTATGTTATAATCAGCTCCATTAACAAAGTGAGTAAAATCACTTATTTTATTTCCAGATTCATCTCTAATATCGCATTGTGTTCCGACAATATGAGCAACTTGATTAGCAATATTAATAGGAACTAATTTAGTCATACAAATGACATTACCGTTAGAATCTTCAGCCCAAATCCATTCATCAGTGCCAGTAGATATACCGGATATACCAATATTATCATAATTAAATGTTTCATTCATCGTTTGTTCACGATTAACATTAGTTCTACTTTCATTATTATTTCTATTTAAACTATTTCTTGTATTTCTATCTTGACTACCTACATAAAAGTTTAATCCTTCGTTGTTTGTTTTATGAGACATCATCCAACCAGTTAAATTACCACTAGAATCTCTAGAAATTTCATTAATACAATCCCCGTAATTTGCTTGAACACTTTTGGTTGTGCAACAGAAAACTATTGTTAATGTAACTAAAAAAACAGATATGGATATTTTTTTCTTTGTCATCATTCTAATGCCCCCTTTTTTCTTCTTGTCACAATTGCAATTGAAACGAGAATAACAAAAAGAACAGATAATCCAATTACCATATATAATTGATTATTTACAATAAATTCTAGTATTGAATTACTATTATTATTAACATTTTGATTATTATTGTCATTTGGTATAATGATTGTCGTTTTTTTATAATTTTCTAAAGCTTTAGTAATGGAATCATAACTAACATCAAATTGATACCATTTATCACACATTGGAAATTTTTTGGTATCAATTCCTTGACAATAATCTTTAATTGAATATGAATTAAATTTAGGAATATCAACTGTCACTTTTTTTATTAAATATGTTCCGCATTTTGAACTTATCATATTTATAGAAAATGTTTTTGATCCGCCATGAGTTTGAAAAGTAATTGGTCCACTTTCTTTATAGTAATATTCTTTATATGTATCATTATCAAAAACATATATTTCAGAACTTAAACCTGATATTGTTGCTTCAAAAACACCATATCGTGGTTCTGATTCTTTTTCTAATTCTTCTAAATATTTATATGTTATTTTAACTTGACTTGCAAGTTTTCGATAATTATTATATTCTTCGGTAGAACACGTAGCTTTAACACAAAACATATTGGCAAAGAATAAAATAGTAAATATTAATAAATAGGTTATATGTTTTGATTTCATGTTCAGCCTCCCTTACTTTATGTTATCTAAAATGATTATAACATTTTTTTTTATATTTGTTAATATTTTTTTTGATTTTTTTATTATTTAGTGTTATTATAATAATGGTGATAATATGAAAAAAGAAAAAAAAGAAAAGAAAAAAATTAGTAAAGGCCTTAAAACAATATTAATTATTGTAATTGCTATGTTATTGATTAGTCTTGGGACAATTGGTTATGATATATATAACAATAGATATTATAAGGAATTAAATTATACTGAGTTTTTTAATAAATGGCATAATAAAGATAGTTTTATATTAGTTATTAAGCAAAATAATTGTTCACATTGTGAATCTTATATGCCTAAAATAAAAGAAATAAGTAATGAATATAAAATTAAAACTTATTATATAAACTCTTCTAAATTTACAGCTGAAGAAAGTTCTGCTTTTTCTAATTTAATTAATTATAGTGGAACTCCTACTACGGTATTTATAGTTAATGGCGAAGAACCAACGACTTCAAATAGAATTGATGGTAATGGAACTAAAGATAATGTAATTAATAAGTTAAAATCTTTAAAATATATTAATTAAAAAGCTTTTCGTTTATATAAACGGAAAGTTTTTATTTATTTAAAAAATCTTCTCCCTTTTGAACTTCTATTAATGATAAATTAGGAAAATTTTGTTGTCTTAAAACTTCATATGCCATTATGGCGACACTATTTGACACATTTATGCATCGAACATTTTCTGACATAGGAATTCGTAAACATTTTTCTAAATTATCGTGTAATATTTCTTTAGGAATACCCGTTGATTCTTTTCCAAATATTAAAAATATATTTTTATTTAAATCACTATAATCAAAAGATGTATGAGGTTTTTTTCCATATCTTGTTAGAAAATAAAAATCACCAGTATTCTTAGATAAAAAATCATTGTAATCATCATAAATATTCATTTTTAGTTTATCTAAATAATTAACTCCACTTCTTTTTAAACTTTTTTCATCAATACGAAAACCTAGTGGTCTAATTAAATGTAAGATACTATTAGTGGCAACACAAGTTCGCATAATATTACCAGTATTTTCTGGTATTTCCGGTTCATATAAAACAATATTTAACATTTCGTCCTCCTATCTAACAAATAATAATGCTAATATAATAGTTACTAATAAAATTAAAATTAAATATATATAATTTTTTAATGGAATTTTTCTCATATTACTTTTTATCAATTTTTTCTTTATATATATTGATATTCCTTTCTATTATTTTAGGTCCACGCCAGCTTCCAGCTAATAAGCCATATTTTTTTTTAAATTCTGAATGACTTAATCTTTTATATTGATTTATATTGATAAATTCTATATTACTTGGTTTAAAACACTCATTTTTATCATTATTTTTTAAATTATATGGACATACTTTCATACATAAATCACATCCATATATGCAATTATTCATATGTTCTTTATCTATTTCTTTTAATTCTTTTTTTTGAGTTATATATGATAAACATGTTGTATAATCATATTCATCTTTAGTTAAAGCTTTAGTGGGACAGGCTTCTATGCATTTTGAACAATTTAGACAATTCTTATTTAAAATCTTGGAATTTTCAATATCAATATTAGTAATTATAGATCCAATAAATATATAAGATCCATATTTTTCATTTATTAATAAGTTGTTTTTACCATAAAAACCTAGGCCACAATTATATGCAATATATCGATCATCAAAAGGATGATTATCTACTAATATTTCATATTTAAAATTGTTGTCAATTGTTTTTATATAATTAGCTAAATCTTTTAATTTATTTTTTAAAACGATATGATAATCAGTTCCCCACGAACTACTAGAAAAATATACTTCATCTGGTTTTATTTGTTCTAATTTTTGACATGTTTTATGATATGACATAATAATACAAATAATTGTTTTAGGAATAAAATTTATATTAATTTGATTTGATTTAAAAATGTTATTATTATTTATTATTTTATCTTTTATTTTATTATAATTGATAAAACCAACTTCATCAATTTCTAATTTTTGGCAATAATCTAATACTTTTCCCTTCATTTTTTTCACTCCATATCATATTATACATTATTTTTAAAAAAATAAATACTTGTTTGAAAGATTTATGATAAAGAAAAAACTAGTTTCCTAGTTTCATTCCATGAATTCTTCTTCTAAAACTTCAGAAGCTTCATCATCTAAATATTCTTTTTCTAACGAATAATCAATATCCATATATTCTTTAGCACCGGTTCCAGCAGGTATTAATTTACCAATAATAACATTTTCTTTTAGTCCGTGTAAGTAATCTATTTTACCTTTAACGGATGCTTCAGTTAACATTCTTGTTGTTTCTTGGAATGAAGCTGAAGATAAGAATGAATCGGTTTCTAATGATGCTTTTGTTATACCTAATAATATAGGTGTTCCAATAGCTGGCTTTTTACCTTGAATAATAATATCTTTATTACCTTTAGCAAATTCGGTAAGTGTAACAGATGTTCCAGGAACAAATGTTGTATCACCGTTTTCTGTTATTCTTATTTTTGAAATCATGCGACGAGCAATTAATTCAATATGCTTATCATCGATATCAACGCCTTGTGAACGATATACTTTTTGAACTTCTTTTAATATATGTTGTTGAACAGTGTTAGGATCAGTCACAACTAATAATTCTTTAGGTGCAATGTTACCTTCTGTCAATCTATCACCAGCATTGATCTTATCACCTTTTTCAACACGAAGTTTAGCTCCAAACATTGTTATATGTTCTCTTTCTTCATTATCGTTTTTAATTATTATTTTCCATTTTCCTTGTGCATCTTCAATTTTTTTAATAACACCATTTATTTCGGCAATCGAACATTTACCTTTTGGTGTTCTAGCTTCAAATAATTCTTCTACACGAGGTAAACCTTGAGTAATATCGGCACCAGCTACACCACCTGTATGGAATGTTCTCATAGTTAATTGTGTTCCTGGTTCACCAATTGATTGAGCAGCCATAATACCAACAGCTTCACCAATTTCTACTAAATTACCCGTAGCAAGGTTACGTCCATAACATCTTTGACATACACCGTGTTCTGTTTTACAAGTCAAAGTTGTTCTAATTTCAACTTCTTTAACACCAGATTTAATAATTTTATCAGCAATACTTTCAGTAATAAGTTCATTTTTGTCAATAATTATTTCTTTCGTTTCTGGATTTAAGACTTTCTTGTTAGTATATCTTCCATTAATTCTATCATATAATGATTCAATAACACCAGATTTTTCATCTATAAATTCTTTAACAATAACGCCTTGAATGGTTCCACAATCTTCTTCACGAACGATTAAATCTTGGCTAACATCAACAAGTCTTCTTGTCAAATAACCTGAATCGGCTGCTTTAATGGCTGTATCAGCACTACCTTTTCTAGCTCCATGAGTTGATAAGAAGAATTCTGATACTGAAAGTCCATCTCTAAATGATGAAATAATTGGAATTTCCATCAATTCACCACTTGGCTTTTGCATTGTTCCACGCATACCAGCAAGTTGAGTAAAGTTAGAAATTGATCCACGAGCTTTTGAATTCATCATCATAAATATTGGATTATCTACTAATGTATCAGCATATTCTTGCAATTCTTTTTGAATAGTGTCTTTAGCTTCTTTCCATACATTTATTACTAAATTATATCTTTCTGTTTCAGTAATTAAGCCTCTTTGATATTGTTTGTTTATTTTAGCAACTTCAGCATTACTGCCTTCTAATATGACTGGTTTGTTTTTACTCGTTACAACATCAAATGCTGAGAAAGTAATACCAGCAAAAGTTGAATATTTAAAGCCTAAATCCTTTAATTTATCTAGCATAATTGATGTTTCAGTTGTTCTATAACGTTTAAACATTTGAGCAATTATTTTTTCTAGAGTTCCTTTATTGAATGGCTTTGAAATAGGTATTTCTTTAATTTTTTCTTTGATATTTTCACCATAACCAATAAAATATTTGGCTGGTGTAATACCTTCTATATTAATATCAGTAGGTTCATTAATATATGGGAACGAATCCGGTAAAATTTCATTAAATAATATTTTACCTATAGTTGTTACTAAATATTTGTTTTTTTGATTTTCAGTAAATACTTTATGTTTAAATGAATTTACAGGGATGACTATTCTTGTATGAAGAGTTAATTCTTTTCTATTATAAGCCATCAAGGCTTCGTTAGTATCCTTAAATACCCTTCCTTCTTCGTCTACTCCTGCTTTTTCCATAGTAATATAATAATTACCTAAAACCATATCTTGGCTTGGCGTAACAATTGGCTTTCCATCTTTTGGATTTAATATATTATTAGCGCCTAACATTAAAACTCTAGCTTCACTTTTAGCTTCTTCAGATAATGGAACGTGAACCGCCATTTGGTCTCCATCAAAGTCAGCATTAAAAGCAGTTGTTACTAATGGATGCAATCTAATTGCACGACCGGAAATTAATTTTGGTTCAAATGCTTGTATACCAAGTCTATGAAGAGTAGGAGCACGATTTAATAAAACCGGATATTCTTTTATAACATCTTCAACGATGTCCCATACTTTTGGATCTTGGTTATCAATCATTTTTTTAGCAGATTTA
>CAYVSY010000019.1:0-17067 GCA_964454255.1 uncultured Muribaculaceae bacterium | reverse complement strand
TTCCTGCTAGTTCTTCTCCTGTTTCTCTTATTCCGTTTGAATTGTTATCCCACCAGAAGGCTGGATGACTTAAATATTGTCCGTTTGTTGTTCCATTTGATATTGGATCGGTTGTATTTTCAAATACTATATCTATTTCTTGTGGTGATGATGTTGTGAAAGTTGTATTCCATAATTTATATTTATATCTTGGAATCCATACATAATATGCTAGAACATCTGATTCTGTTATAGTTGTTCCGACACTAGCGTTCATATATGTATCTCTTGTTTCTGATGTTACTAGAACTGCATTAGCCCATTTTTTATTATCATAATCATACCATGATTTATCAGAACCAGTTGGAATATACATTTTATCTTCTAGAATTGCACCAGCTGGAAATGTTGTTATGCTCCTCACAATTGAACTTTGAATCAGATTAGTATCGTTTTGTGTAATTGTTCCATCTCCATCTACATCTGCGGATTTATATTGCCATTCTTGATATTTTGCACCATTTCCAATTTTAGTTGCTATTATTGAATCAGTCGAATTAATTATACCATCGCCATTAACATCTCCTAATTTATAAGGAATAGCTATTGTTTTCCATACACTCTCTGCTTCATCATATGTTATTGGAATCATTCCTTCAGAAACACCAATATCATCTGGAATATTTCTTGTATTTAACACGACTTCGATATTACCAGAAAAACTTTTACCTTGCATATCACTAGGATTATTCATATTTCCATTAATATAAATAATTAATTTAAAATATATTTTTTCATTCATTAATACATAGTTATCTAAAATATTAAAATTATTATTTACAATTTTATTTTCAAAGGACCCATCTAACAATTTTAAAAATGTTACATTATCACTGCTTACTTGTAACTCATACTTAAAACTTAAATCTTTCAATTCATCTGGCAAATTAGTTGGTGTTAAATTAATATCAACCGTTACTTCTTTAGTCGTATTTTTTTTAACTGAAAAAGTTGTTGAGACACCATCATTTATATCTAAAACTGGCCCTATATTTGTTACATTTATTGTTTGACCGTTAGAATATTTTACTTCACCAACACCTGCAAATGTTAATAAAACATTTGTATTTTCCAAACTATTCCATTTATATAAGGCAAATGTAACACCTAATACAATTACTATTATTGATAAAACTAATGTAATTATTTTATTATTTAATTTAAACATATTAATCATTCCTATTCTAAATAAATGATACCATATTAATTTTTTTTTTACAAGAAAAAAGAACAGAAAGTATTTTTTACTTTTCTATTCTTTTAAATAAGATTCCAGTATTATTAGATTTATTATTTAATTCATAATAACCAAATTTATCTAATGTATCAAAACTTTGATATTCAGTATTAATTTGATTAAATATTTTATCTGATGTTTCTGGAATAAATGGTTTTAATAGAACTGTAGTAATTCTAATTGATTCAAATAAATTATAAAGAATAGTTTGAAGTCTTTCTTTTTTTGTTTCATCTTTAGCTAAAATCCATGGTGTTGTTTCATCAATATATTTATTACATTGTCTTAATAAATTAAAAATAGTGTCTAAAGCTTCTGAGATGTTTAATTCATCTATATTTTTATCAACTTCTTTTTTTAAATTAGTAGCTGTTTCAATTAGTTTATTATCTATTTCTTCTTTTTTATTGTCTACTGTTATTAAACCATCAAAATATTTTTCACTCATGCCAATTGTTCGACTAACTAAATTACCTAAAATGTTAGCTAAATCAGAATTGGTTCTATTAATTAAAGCTTCTTCACTAAAGTTTCCATCATTACCAAATGGAACTTCTCTTAATACAAAATATCTTACAGCATCTATTCCATATAAATTTATATATTCTCTTGGATCTTTGTAATTTGATAAAGATTTTGAAATTTTTCCACCATCTAATAATAACCATCCATGGCCAAATACTTTTTTTGGTAAAGGTAAATCTAATGCCATTAATAAGATAGGCCATATTATAGCGTGAAATCTCACAATTTCTTTTCCTACCAAATGTAAGTCAGCTGGCCAATATTTTTTAAATTTTGAATCATCGTTTTCTAAATAGTTAAGAGCTGTTAAATAATTTGATAAAGCATCTATCCACACATATACAACATGCTTTTCATCAAAAGTAACGGGAATTCCCCATTTTAAACTAGTTCGCGATACACATAAATCATCTAATCCTTGTTTAATAAAATTATTTATCATTTCATTTTTTCTAGAAATTGGTTGAAGAAAATCAGGATTTTTTTCATAAAAGTCAATTAATCTATTTTGATATTTACTTATTTTAAAGAAATATGCTTCTTCTTCTACTTCATGAACTTCACGATTACAATCAGGACATTTTCCATCAATAACTTGTGTTTCTGTCCAAAAAGCTTCACATGGCGTGCAATATAAACCTTTATAACTACCTTTATAAATATCACCATTATCATACAATTTTTTAAATATTTTTTGAACTGTTTTAACATGATTTTCATCTGTTGTTCTAATAAAATAATCATATGATATATCTAATTTTTTCCATAAATCTTTAGTATCTTCTACAATTTTATCAACATATTGTTTTGGCGTCACATTTTCCGATTCAGCTTTTTTTTGAATTTTCAAACCGTGTTCATCTGTTCCTGTTAAAAAGAAAACATCATATCCATCTAATCTTTTATATCTAGCAATGGCATCAGCAATTATTGTTGTATAACAATGCCCAATATGAAATGTTCCTGATGGATAATATATAGGTGTTGTAATATAAAATTTTTTATTCATTATTTTCACTCTCCTTATTAGTGGAACCAATTCCACTAATTCTCCTATTAGTAATTTCTATCTCATTATCAACTGTTAAAAACTTTGTAAATATACCTTGACATATTTTATCACCTTTTTGTATTTTAAACATGTCTTGTCCTTCATTTTTTAATTTTATAAACATATGTCCTTCATTATCGATATTATTATAATAATCACTATCAATAATTCCAACCTGATTGCAAAGTCTTATATTATATTTAAATCCCATACTGCTTCTAACAAATAACATTAGCATTTCATCAGAATTCATAGATACTTTTATACCCAAAGGAATTTTGACAATATCATTTGGCTGTAAATCGACATTGATAAGTGATTCAAAATCATATCCTGCACTACACATAGTTGACCTTTTAGGTAAATTATAATTATTATATAAAACATTATCATTACTAACATCTTTTTTAAATTGATCAAAACTTATTTTTTCAAAATATCTTCCCATATATAAAACCTCCAAAACAAAAGAAAAAGATGAAACCTATTTAAGGACGAGATCACCCGCGGTTCCACCTTATTTTATAACATTGTTATACACTTAAATAGCTATAACGAGCTCATCCGTTTTTTAAAAATTCTCTGGAACCATTTATAATAAATATTTTACTTATTTTCATCATCCATAAGCTTTCTACAAAAATATTATATTACTCTTTCCTTCATCAAAATTAAATATAAATAAATTATATCACAAATTTTTTTATTCTACAATCTAAATTTTATAATAAATGGCATTAATATAACGTCCATTATTATCTTAGCAATAATTATATTAAATGACCAATAAATATTAAATGACCATAATATAATAGATATTATTAAAGAAAATAGTATGTCAAATATAAATAGTTTTTTAATATCTTTCTTTAAATTATAATATTTTAAATCGTTAATAAAAAAATCCAATAATTTAGTAATTAATCTAAATACACATACTATAAATAAAATTGCTAAAAACGATCTATCGTTAATCTTTTTTAAACAAAATGAAAATAATAAAATTTGAAACACATATAACAAGCCATAATATATCAAAAACTTACTAAATCCTTTATATACTAGTAATGAATCTTTAATTTTTTTAAAATTTGACTTATTTTTTTTTAAATATATAGTTTTAATAGGAATTTGAAAATATTTAATTTTTTTAGAATTAATTTCAAACAAAACATTCATCTCGTATTCAAATCCTTCACCAATAACATTTATAGTTTTTTCAACACAAGCTGAACTAAAGCCTCTCAATCCAGTTTGTGTATCCATAATTTCTAATCCCATAGCATAATTCAATAAATTTCTAGTAAGTATATTACCAAATTTATTAGGACGTGGGACATTCTTAGAATTAAAATCTCTAACTCCTAATATTAAATCATATTCATTTTTAATCAAAGTATTTTTAATTTTTATTATATCTGATATTGAATGTTGGCCATCACTATCAACTGTAATAATACCAGAAGATGTTTTTTTAAAATTTTTTAAATAATAACTAAATCCGGTTTTTAAAGCACGTCCTTTGCCCATATTAGTCATATGAGTTAATAAAATAACTTTATCCTTTATAATTTCAAAATATTTTTTAGTATCTAGTCTTGATCCATCATCAACTACAATAATTTTAAAGTTATTATCATTCAATTCATTAACCAATTTAACAAATCTATCCGTTGGATTATAAGTGGGAATTAAAACACACACATCCATATTTATCACCTAGGTTAATTGTAACATAAAAAAAGAAAATATTATACAGAAAAATATTCACTTAATAGTTTAGATAATATAATTGTTAGTTTTTCTTCTACTTCAGATAAACTAACATCATTTGATAATATAATAACTGACCCAACAACATCTCCTTGTAAAGTTATTGGACAGAATGAAAAAGTGCACATTTCATCTATATTTTCAATAATTTTAACTAAATTTTTATTTTTTTCTACAACCTGTATTCTTCTATTCAATAAATTATCAATGTATTGAGATATGCTTTTATTTTGATATTTATTTTTTAGTGGGCCTTCTATTAATATAATTTTATCTTTATCAGTGATAATTATATTTTTTTTAATTGTTTTATATATTGCATCTACATATTTACTAGCAATATCAGATAATGTTTCTAATTGTGAATATTTTTTCAATAAAATTTCTTCATCATTTAAAAAAATTTCTAAATTTTCACCACTTTTTATTCTTAAATTAGTTCGTATTTCTTTAGGAATAACAATTCTTCCTAAATCATCTATTCTTCTTACCATTCCTGTTGATTTCATATATCCTCCATTATTTTTATTTTGGATTTTTTTTTATAATTTATACGATTTGAATTGAAATATTTTCAATTTACCATTATAATTACAATAGGTGATAAAATGAATAATAAAATAGACGCAACAATTGAAATAACTTTAAAAACAAAAAACAAATTTGAAATAGATAAAAAAACGAATAAGATTAGATTAGATAGAGTTTTATATTCAGCAATGAATTATCCAGCAGAATATGGCTATATTGAAAACACTCTTTCAAAAGATGGTGATCCTCTGGATATTTTAGTTATTACATCAGAACCAACTTTTCCTGGATGTATTGTTCCAACTAGAATCATTGGATATTTAGAATTAATAGACAACGGTTTTCAAGATTATAAGTTAATTTCCGTTGTGGATGTTGATCCAAGATATGATGAAATAAATGAATTAAACGATTTATCAGCATTTACTTTAGCTGAAATAAGAGATTTTTTTAAAAATTATAAAAAACTTCAAGGAATAGAAGTAATTGTAAAGGAATATCACAATAAAAAAAGAGCTCTAGAATTAATAGAAGAATCAAAAGAACGATATAAACAATCAAAAAAATATGAAAATATTAGTATTATATCAATGAAAATTAAAATGCTAAATTCAAATGATGCAATAAAAGGATTATGTAATATTAAATTTAATAACAATTATGAAATTTATGATATAAAAGTATTAGATAATGAAAAAACAGTAAAAATTTTATTAACAACAGAAATGTTTGGAAATATAATATTTGATCATGAATTAATCGACACTATAAAAAATACTATTTTAGAAGAATATAAAAAAATAAAACTAAAGAATTAATTCTTTGTTTTATTTTTTTTGTAGTAAAATAATTTTATTTGATCATTTCAATTACTTTTTCTAATAATCCATTCATATAAATAAGAAAATGCTTATCTAATCTAACTGTATCTAATATTATAGAAATTTGATCATTTTTAAAATTAAATCTAAACATTTTTGAAATGTTATAAGCATTCATAAATAGTTTTTCACCATCTAGTTTTGAACTAATTTCTTTTGATAAAGTAATTTCAACATAGTTTCTTGTTTCATTTACATTATTTATATTTAATTTTTGAGCTAATTTTTCAAACCATTCTTCATACATATAAATAATTACTTCATTATCTAATTGACCAAAACGATTAATCAATTCATCTTTTACTTTATTTAGTGATTCATAACTATCAATGTTATTTATCATTTTATGAATTTCGATTTTTAAATCTTTATCATCGGTAATATTATCACTTATAGTTGTTGAAACTTCAACTAATGATTTTGAATCAAAGCTTGTTTCTTCATCTTCAACTTCCTCGCCCTTCAATTTTAAAACAGCATCTTTTAACATCTTTAAATATAAATCTATTCCAACAGCGTCGATAAATCCCGATTGTTCACTACCTAATATATCTCCGGCACCTCTAATTGATAAATCGCGCATTGCAATTTTAAAGCCGCTTCCTAATTCTGTAAATTCTTTTATAGTCGATAATCTTTTGACAGCTAAATCGTTAATTTCTTTTTTATTATTATACATTAAATAAGCATAACCAATTTTATTACTTCGACCAATTCTACCTCTTATTTGATATAACTGTGATAATCCTAATTTATCCGATTCAAAAACAATTAAAGTATTTACATTGGGAATATCAATTCCTGTTTCAATTATAGTCGTGCATACTAAAACATCAAATTTATGATTTACAAAATCAATCATTTTATCTTCTAATTGATTCTTTGTCATTTTACCATGAGCAAAATCAATTTTTGCCTCTGGAATCAATCTTTTTATTTCATCAACTTTTAATTCAATATTTTCAACCCTATTATGAAGAATATAAACTTGACCATTTCTTGATAGTTCTTTATAAATTGCATCTTTTATCAATCCGACGTTATATGGTAAAACATATGTTTGAATAGGATATCGATCAACTGGAGGTGTTTCAATTAAAGTAGCTGTTCTTAATCCAGCTAATGACATTTGAAGTGTTCGTGGAATAGGCGTCGCACTTAACGTTAAAACATCAACATTTGCTTTATATTCTTTTAGTTTTTCTTTATGTTTAACACCAAAGCGCTGCTCTTCATCAACAACTAATAAGCCTAAATCTTTATATTTAATATCAGAACTCAAAATGCGATGTGTTCCAAATAAAATATCAATTTTTCCTTCTTTCAAATCGTTTAAAATTTTTATTTGCTTAATTTTTGGAATAAATCTATTTAATAAAGCAATATTAATAGGAAAACTGCGAAATCGATTCAAAGCATTGTTATATTGTTGATTAGAAAGAATAGTAGTCGGACATAAATATGCAACCTGTTTAGAATTATTTACAGCTTTAAAAATAGCTCTAAATGCAACCTCGGTCTTTCCATATCCAACATCACCGCACAACAACATATCCATTGGCTTATTTTTTTCCATTTCTTCTTTTATTCTTTCACTGGCTATTTTTTGATCATCAGTTTCTTTATATTGAAATTCATTTTCAAATAAAATTTGATTTTCATCATCTTTATCAAATGCAAAACCAATCATTGCTTCTCTTTCTGCATATAATTTTAATAATTCGCTAGCTAAATTTTCCAATCTCCCTTTTAATTTTAATTTTGTTTTTTTAAAATCATCAGATCCTAATCTATTTAATTTAGGTAAAACGCCTTCTTTAGAAGTAAATTTACTTATCTTATCTATTTTTTCAACCGGAACATATAAAATATCATTATCTTTATATAATAATTTTATATAATCTTTTTTAAATCCATTTTTAGTAATAGTTTGAATTTCATCATAAATACCAATACCATAATATTCATGAACTATATAATCACCTTTATTTAAATTTGTCAAATATTTAATTTTAGTTCCTAATTTTAATTTACTTTTGTATTTTTGAAAATTTAAAGCTGTATTATATAAATCCGTTTCACTAATCACAACATAGTTATTATATATAAATCCATTAGATATTTTTTTATTTACTAAATTGATTTTATTATTTATTATTTCTGAATTTGTTAAAATTATATCATCTAAATCTATTTCTTTTAATAATTTTTTTGCCATATTTTTAGAACTTATACATAATATAACAGTTTTTTTATTTTTAATAAATTTTAATAAATCAAATCTAATTTTTTCAATTGAACTATTATAATTTTCAATATTTGATGATATAAATTTTATAACTTTTATATTTTTTTTATTTTCGTCAGATAAAACATCATCAACATTCATAAGAAACACTTCGTTATTAATTTTAATGTCTTCTAAACTATTCATATAATCTGTTTCATATGTTTCTTCACTCGTTTTTTTATAATCAATAATTTCATTTAATAAGTGATTATAACTAATTAATATTTGATTATAATCATAATAAAAGCATAAAAAATCTCCCAAAAAATCAACAATTGAAGAAACATCACCATATTTTTTTAAATATTTTTGGTTCATTGAAATATTGTCATCATATTTTTCTAAAATGAATTCCGAAAAAGGAATGATATTGATTTCATTTATACTACTATTTGATAATTGTGAATCAATATCAAAATATTTAATACTTTCAATATTATTACCCCAAAATTCTATTCTTATAGGATAATCACTCGAAATAGGAAAAATATCAATAACATATCCACGAATAGCCATTTCACCTGTTTTTGAAACAATTGAAACATTATTATAACCAATATTATATAAGTTATTTACTAAACTATCTCTATCTATTATCATATTTAATTTTATATTAATTATACTTTTTTTAAGTATCTCCGGTTTTGGTAAATATCTCAATAGACCCATTAAATTGCATACAACAATATACTTTTTATTATCGCATAATTTATTGATTGTATTAATTCTTTCAATTTTTAATTCAGGGCTTATCGCAATAGCTTCGCTTGTAATAAAATCATCCATTGGAAAAAATAGAACATTTGATGTGTAATTTTGAAGTGATTGATAAAAATAAGTAGCCTCATATGTTGAACTAGCAACAACTAATATATTTTTATTTAAATTTTTATAATTATTATAAATATATATACAATTCAACTCTTTTGTTAAGCCATTTACTTGATAAGTAGAAAGCTTAGAAATTTCAAAAAAATTATCAAACATATCATCACCACCTCACAAAAGATAGATATTAATAATCTACCTATTATTTTTTAAACTATTATATTTATTCATTAGTTCCATTTTATCGCAACAAACAAAATCATTAATTATATTTTTTAACTTATTATAAGAATTATTAATTATACTTTTTTCTTCTTTTGAAAATTTTCCTAATACATAATTAACTGTTTCAAAATTTTTATTTTTAGAAATACCTATTTTAATTCTTAAATATTTTTTAGTATTAATATTATTTTCAATATTTTTAATACCATTATGACCACCATTAGAACTATCATACACTATTTTAATTCTACCAATATCCATATCCATATCATCTTGAATAATTAGTATATCATCCGGTGAAACATTAAAAAAATTCATAAATTTTTTAACTGTTTCACCGGAATTATTCATAAATGTTAATGGTTTAACTAATAATACTTTTTCATCATTAACCATGACTTCATTGTAATTACTATTGAATTTTTTTCTTGCCTTTTTATCAAAATCCTTATATAAATAATTAATCATTTCAAAACCAATATTATGGCGTGTTTCGTTATATTCAGTTCCTGGATTTCCTAATCCAAATATTATTTTCATTTTATCACCACTGTCATCAAAATACCACAAATTTTAAAAATAATTAATAAAATAATTAATATTACTAATAAAATTAAAGATCCGCCAACTGTTCCCGAATAATATGTGTTTTCATATTCTTTAGCTTCATCACACAATTTTTGTTTGTCGTAATTAGTTCGACTATATGATTTAGAGAATTTTGAACAAGAATTTTGATTAGCTAAAACATTTGATTTAGTTACTGAACATTTGTATAAACCTTTTTCACCAAATTTTGTATTCATATTTTTACAATCAGCGCAAAAATTATACATCATATCACCCACTTTTTTTATGATATTCTTTATAAATATCACTTTTACTCATATTTTTATCCTTAGCGACTCTTTTCATTGCTTCCATAATCGAATATCCATTACTAATGTAAATGTTTACAGAATCAATAATTGATAAATCATCAGAAAAATCTTTATTTTTCATTCCTTCTACAACAATGACCATTTCTCCCTTTACATCTGAAAAATTTTCAATAGCGTCAACCACATTACCACGATAAACACTCTCATATTTTTTGGATATTTCCCGGGAAATTGAAATACTTCTAGGACCTAAAATTTTATTAATATTATTTAATGTTTTTAAAATGCGATGTGGGGCTTCATATAATATAAAAGTATATTCAAATTCCTTTAATTTTTCTAATTCTTTTTTACTCTTTGATTCAGAACTATTTAAAAATCCATAAAACATAAAATGTTCAGAATCAATTCCAGAGGATACAATGGCTGGCACAAATGCATTAGCACCTGGTAAAGCAACAACATTATATCCAAAATCTGTTACATATTTAACTGTTTTATAACCAGGATCACTAATTATTGGCGTCCCTCTATCAGTAACTAACGCAATATTTTCTTTATTTTTTAAATATGTTAAAACTTTTTCTTTAACTATTTGTTCATTATGATCATGTAATGAAATTAATTTTTTTTTGATATTAAAATAATTTAATAAATTTAATGTAACTCTAGTATCTTCACTAAAAATAGCACTAACTTCATTTAGTATTTTAACACCTCTATACGTCATATCTTCTAAATTACCTATTGGTGTTGGAACTAAATATAAAGTGGGTTTAGTATCATAACTAGTTTGCCACATATTTTCACCTCTAATCAAACATTTTTTTTATTTCATCTGTATAAGTTCTATCTTCATTATGCGTCCACACAGGAGGTAATACTTTAAGACCAGTCGAACCATTAAAGCTTGCCTCTATTAATACCATATTAGCGATATTTTCCGGTCGAGAATAAACAAATTTAATTTTTTTCACTTCAAATCCATATTTTTTCATTATTAATATTATTTCGCTTAACCTTTCTGGTCTATGAACTAGAAAAATTTTTCCATTGCTTTTTAATAAATAACGACTGGTTTCAAAAATTTTATCTAAGTTTATTTTTATTTCATGACGAGCAATTCTTTTTATTTCATCATTATTTATATAACTATTTTTATCCACTTTAAAATATGGTGGATTACATGTAATTATATCAAACGAACCAGGATTAAACTTTTTTGATAAATTGCAAATATCGTCATTTATAAGATTAATTCTATTATTTAATCCATTTTCATTTATTGATTTAACAGCTAAATCATATATTTCTTTTTGAATCTCGACACCAGTAATAAAAATATCATTTTTCGTAGCTAGCATCATAGGAATTGGAGCATTACCTGTGCACATATCTAAAAGATTTTTATCTTTTTTTCTAAAATTAACAAAATTAGTGAGAAGAACTGAATCTAAAGAAAAATTAAACCAATCATCATCTTGATAAATATACATATTTTTAAAATTTAAAAGACGATGCTTAACTTCCACTATTTTACTTCCTCTTCTAATATTTCATTATTTTCTAATAAAACACGAATACTTCTTTTAAATAAATCAATACTTAAAATGCGACCATATCCTTTTGCTGTTTTATATTTATCTCCAACATTTGGCATATTTTTTCGATATTCCAAATAATTATCATCTTCATATTTTAAACAACATAGTAATCTACCACATGAACCATTTATTTTTGTTGGATTAAGTGATAACATTTGATTTTTTGCCATATTAATTGAAACACTATCAAAATCATTTAAAAAAGTTGAACAGCACAATAAACGACCACACGGTCCCAATCCACCAATTTCTTTTGCCTTATCTCTAATACCTATTTGTCTTAATTCAATTCTTGTTTTATATAAAGAACCTAAATCCTTAGCTAAATTTCTAAAATCAACTCTTTCATCTGATAAAAATCTAAACACTAGTTGATTTCTATCAAAAGTCCACATAGCGTCAACAATTTTTATATTTAATTTATATTTACTAATTAATTCTTCACATTTTATCATAGCTTTTTCAGCATCTTTCATGTTATTTAAATGTTGAAAATAATCTGTTTTAGTTGATATTCGAACAACGTTTTTATGATTATTTTGGTCTAAACTATCATTAATAAAACGGGTCACTTTACCAAATTGTAATCCTTTTTCTGTTTCAACAATAACCGTTAAATTTTTTTTTAAATTCAAATTATTATCATTAAAATAATATACTTTACCATTATCATTTAAAATGACTCCAACTATTCCCATTATATTTCACCTACTTCTATTACTATTTTATCTATTAATATATTTACATTCAAATTATATCTTATCATATCATTATATTTAATAAAAACAGCCATTTTTTCAAGAAGCTTGTCCATCGTATTCGTTAACGCCACTTCCTCAATTATTTTGCTATAATTTACTAAATTACTTTTAATTTTAAAATTATTTTTTACATCAACACAAGCTTTATAAATACATATTATGTATTTAAAAGCAATAACATAATCATTTTTATCTTTAAACTTATTATGCCACAAATCTTTAATATATATAATTGCATTTTTATTATCTTTTTCTAAATGATTAATAAAATTAATAACATTATCCATAATTTTTTCATCATATGTTTCTAAACTATCTTTTTTTGGTAACAAACTAATAACTTGACATCTAGATATTATAGTTTCAATAATCAAATTTATATTATTAGTAACTAATATAGCTATTATATCCTCTTCTGGTTCTTCTAAAAACTTTAAAATAGAATTAGAAGCATATTTATTAAATTTTTCACAATCATTTATTATATATATTCTATATAATCCTTCTATTTTTTTAGTAGAAAATTCTTTTTGTAGATCAATCATTTGATCTTTTTTAATCCACATACCATCCGGATTAATAATTTTTATTTCAGGATAATTACCTTCATCAATCCTTTGACATACTTTACAATCATCAGAGTCGCATTTTAAAGCTTTTTTAGGACATAGTAATGTTTTAACAAACGAGAAAATAATATCAGGTGCATCTTCATTATTATTTTTTTCAAATAAATATGCATGTGATATTTTATTATTTTTAATTATGTTTTTTGTTAACTTATACAAGATGGGTTGTCCATCTATATACTTTTCTAACATCTTATCACATCCTAAAAAACTAATATTTTTAAAACAACTAATACCAATAAACATGGAATTCCTAATATTGAAACAGAACTAACTGTCAATATATTTATAGGAATAGAATATCCATATAAACTTGCAATAACATCATAACTATATATAAGTAAAGCTGTCACAATAATCTTTTTAATCATTTTTATTATTTTTTTTAACATTTATTTTCTCCCAATAATATATATGTTATAAAAATAAAATTATACTATATCTTTTCTTTCATCAATTGCCATTTCTAAAGTCATACTATCAACATATTCCATATCAGCGCCAATCGGAATACCAGAAGCAATACGAGTTATTTTCACATCGTATGAATCTAATATTCTTTTAATATATTGCATCGTCGTTTCACCTTCAATACTAGGTTTTAGCGCTAATATAATTTCTTTATAGTTTTCATTTTTTATTCTTTTAATTAACGAATCTATATTAACATCTTCAGGATTAATTCCATCAAGTGGTGATATTAAACCTTTTAAAACATGATATTTATTCTTATTAACATTTATTTTTTCAAACAAAATTATATCTTTAGCATTTTCGACAACAATTATAATATTATTTTCTCTATTGTTATCATTACAAATAGGACAAATATCTTTATCAGTTATATTTCCACAAATAGGACAATCTTTGATATTATCTCTAACATCAATAATAGCATTAGAAAATTCTGTTAATTTTTCTTTATCAAAATTAATAAAAGAAAAAGCCATTCTACTTGCTGATTTTTCACCAATACCAGGTAATTCTGTCATACAATCAATTAATTTTTGTATACTACTAGGATACATTACATTAACCCCGCTAATCCTTGATACTTATTAAGTTTATTAGATTTATCAATATCCACTTTTTTAATTGCATCATTAATCGCAACCATTATCATATCTTCTAATATTTCCAAATCATCTTTTTCTAAATTTTCTTTATCTTTTATTTCTAATTTTATAATTTCCTTATTACCATTAATTTTCACATATACTAATGAAGATATTCCCTCATATATAGTATCTTCAATTTCTTTCTGTGTTTTTTGTAGGTCCTTTTGCATTTGTTGTGCTTGTTTCATTAAATTTTGAATATTCATATTTTTCCTCCTTGTTTTTATTTATATTCAATTATATCTTCTCCAAAAACATCAATTAATTCAGTTATTTCTGGATTACTATTTTTTTTAACTTTTTTTACCACATTTTTATTACTAAAATTATCATCTAAAATATTATATTTAATTTTTTTATTTATATTATCAATATATTTTTTCTTTTCAACAACCCATTCATTAGAAGAAATAATATAAATTTTGTATTTTTTATTTAGTTTCTTTTCAATAAATTCTTCAGCATTAATAATTTCATCATTTATTCTATCGACGATCGAAGAAATCTTTGATTGTATTAATAAATAACCGCCACCACACACAATAGGTTCAGTATCGTTTAATAACCCAGCAATAATAGAATATTTCTTATCAATTATAAATTCTGTTATGTCTTTCCATATTTTTTTTATCTCATTTAATTCTGCTTTATTAGCTAAAGCCAAAGAGTTGTTTATTCTCACATCGTGCATAATATTATTATTTTTTTGTTGTTCATAATTTTTTTCTTTTTTTTCCAATTCTATAGTTTCAATTAAATTTTCCGTAATTTTATCAGTAATTATTTTTTCTAATTTTGGATTATCATTATCACTAAAATTATCATTTATGATTTTTATTAAACACACTTCTATTAAAATTGTTGGATATGAAGAAATTTTAATATCAACTAAAAGTTTATTTATTTTTTCAATCATATCATATATTATATCATTTGAATAAATTTTTGATAACTCTATCATTTTATCTTTTTTGTCACTAATATCACTACTCTTATTAGTAATTTTATATATTAATAAATCTTTTAAAAATATTATCAATTCTTCTATAAATTTATTTAAATTTTTACCATTTTTATCAACACTTTCTACAAACGAAACAACTTCATTAATATTATTATTATATATATAAAATAACAAATTATAAATTTCCGAATAAGACACTGTTCCATTTATTTCATAAACATCAAAAACATTAATTTTATCATTTTTATATGAAACGACTTGATCTAATATATTAATTGCATCGCGCATTCCACCATCTGCAAGTCTTGCAATTTCATATATTGCATTTTCTTCTATATTAATTTTTTCTTGTTCAGTAATATATTTTAATTTTTCCACAATACTATTTATATTAACTTTAGTAAAATTAAATTTTTGGCAACGTGAAACAATCGTAAGAGGAATCTTATAAAATTCGGTTGTCGCAAGTATAAATATTACATGTGACGGTGGTTCTTCCAATGTCTTTAATAATGCATTAAAAGCTCCAGTTGTAAGCATATGAACTTCGTCAATTATATATACTTTATATTTAAATTTTGCTGGAACTAAATTAATTTTATCACGAAGTTCTCTAATTTCATCCACACCATTATTAGATGCAGCATCAATTTCGATAATATCATCATTATTATTAAAATTTTTACAATTTTCACACTCATTACACGGTTCACCATCATTAGGATTTAAACAATTAACCATTTTAGCAATTAATTTGGCAGTTGTAGTTTTACCAGTTCCGCGTGGGCCATAAAATAAAAACGCATGCGAAATCTTATTATTTTTAATAGCATTTTTTAACACTTTAACAATCTTATCTTGACCAAACACTTCGCTAAAACTAACTGGTCTATATTTTCTATATAATGCTAAATATTTCATATTAATTATCCTCCATGTATAAAATATTATACCACAAAAAAAGAAAATCTTTTTGCATATTTTCTATATTTTAATTATTTTACTGTATATATTACTTATTAACGTATTATCTTTTATTTTGAAAAAAATTTTTAATAATTTTTGATGTCTCTTCATTTAATATTCCGCCTATAACCTCAATATTATTTTTTTTAAATATTTCTTCTGTATTTATTAAACTATTTATTGGTTTTGCACAGCCAAACACTATTTTTTTTATTCTCGATTCTACAATTGCACCAATACACATTAAACACGGTTCCATAGTTACATACATTATACATTCATCTAACCGCCAATCGCCTATTTTTTTACTAGCTTTTTTAATACATATTAATTCCGCATGTTCTAAAGAAGATTTATTAATTTTTTTTTTATTATAAGCTTTAGAAATCACCATATTGTTTTTAACAATTATTGCGCCAACAGGCACTTCGTCGTTTAAATATGCTTTTTTTGCTTCTCGAATTGCCAAATTCATATAATAATTATCCACAATATCACCGCCATAATAATAAAAAGACACACACAATATATAAATGTTAAAGCTGCTGTTTTCCAACCCTGACTTGATTCCATTATTATTGTTGTGTCATTAATAATATATTATATTTTTTAAAAATAATCAATCTTTTTTTATTTTTATTTATAATTTAATCAAAAATTCACTTTTTGTATTAAGATAGCAACAAAAAATTAATTTTAAATATCATTTTATTATAAAATAATTATTTATTATTTAACCAGTTTTATATACTAATTATTTATAA
>CAYVSY010000018.1:3199-17165 GCA_964454255.1 uncultured Muribaculaceae bacterium | reverse complement strand
GAATTAGTTTAGTGGTAAAATATCGGTCTCCAAAAGCATAAAGCAGAGTTCGATACACCCTTAAAAAACCCTTTATTTATGGGGCTTTGTATTAAGAAATTATTTAAATGTACCATTTCGTGTACCAAAATGTTAAATTATTTTACATTTTTATTAACTATTTTTGATTATTATACAATTAAAATTGATAAAAAAATAAATGGTACACGAAATGGTACATATTTACAAAAAATACATAAAATGATAAAATTATATATGTTGAAATCCTTTATTTATAAGGACATCTAGGAGTATGATGTAATCGGTAACATGGCAGTCTCCAAAACGAAACGACTTGAAATGCTTTGAACTATCATTCAACCCTTATAAACACCCGATTTTTAGAAAAAGTTTTTTTAAAATTTGTGCCACTATTTGTGTCAATTTATCTAAAATAGAAATATTCTAAAATAAAGTAGTAAAAAAAGTGGTAATTATGTTATAATATTTTATAGGAATTTGGTGTCACAAAGGTTATCATAGGAAATTAGTTTAGTGGTAAAACATCGGTCTCCAAAACCGAGGTCAAGTGTTCGACTCACTTATTTCCTGCCATGAAAAATCAAGAGAATTCGGCTATTTTGCTGGATTCTTTTTCATTATAGCACATCAATAAAACTACATTTAAAAATGTCAATTAAACAAATATTTTTCCTTTCTTTTATATATTGTATGAAAGAAATATTATGATGATTATAACAATTTGTTGTTTTTTACTAGATATAAATTTTACTTAGAAAGTGTAAATTTTTTAAGAGGATTTGTAATTGGTTTAATATTTTTTCTATATTTTTCTATATTTTCAATAAATATTTTTAATTCTGATATGTTTAGACTTATTATATTGATAGTATTTTCATTAATATATAATCTAGATAGTCGAAAATTTTTATAAATAATTGGACTTACTCCAACTATATTTTTAAAAATTTCAGAATAATATTCCAATGAATTAAATCCGTTTTTTATTGCAATTTTTAATATATAGTCATCATCTAAATAATCTTTCAAACTATTATATATTCTAACTTTGTTCATATATAATTTTATTGGAATACCAATTTCAATTTTAAAAAGTTTCATAATATATGTTTTATCATAATGAAACTCTTTACATAGTTCATCAATACTGACATTTCTATTAATGTTTTGCTCTAAATAATTTAAAATATCACAGATTAGTTCGCTTGAATACATTACGACCACCTATTAGCATTATAACATAATATACCATTTTTGTTTAAGTGATTTAAATTATTGTGCTATATAATGTATATGAAAGGAGGAAAACATGATATATTCAAAGTGGGAAACAAAAGAAGAAATGCAAAAAAATCTTGTACCAGTAAATCACGACACGGCTTTAAATAAATCTGGTATACCAATGATGTATGATGATAAAAACATTTATATTAATGATAAAGAAAATCATTCACTAGTAATTGGATCAACTGGTAGTGGTAAAACTCAAGCAATTATGTTGCCAATGATTAAATTAGCAATTAAAGCAAACGAATCATTTGTTGTAAACGATGTCAAAGGAGAAATATATTCGAATATTGCATCACAACTTGAAAAAGATAAATATAAAACAATAGTTTTAAATTTTGAAGATTCAGATTTAGGCAATGCTTGGAATCCATTAACATTTCCTTATCAATTATACAAAAACGGAAAAATTGATAAAGCATTAGAAATGGTAGAAGATTTAGGATATTACATTTTTAGTGATAAGAATGATACTAGCGATCCTTTTTGGGTTAATTCAACTATTGACTATTTCACAGGATTAGTATTGTATTTATTTGAAAATGCTAAAGAAGAAGAAATTAATTTAAATAGCATTTTAGCAATTACTACTTTTGGAGCAGAAAAAAATGGTGATGAAATCAATTTCACAAAAATAATGAATAAACTTGATAAAAATTCTATTATATATATTAATCTTGCTGGAACATTATTAGCACCAAATGAAACAAGAGGAAGCATATTATCTGTTTTTAAACAAAAAATAAAAACATATGTTACTCGTGAGAAACTTTCAAAAATGATGTCAAAAACAGATTTTGATTTTATGAGTATTGGAAATGACAAAGTGGCTGTATTCATCGTAAGTGGAACTTCATCTTACACTAATAATTTAATTCCATTACTAATTAATCAGATTTGTACTAGTGTTGATATGTTTGGTAATAAAGACAAAACATTAAATATATTGTTAGATGAATTTGATTCCATGTTGCCAATTAAAAATTTTGCTAAATTAATAAGTTATTCTAGAAGTATTAAAATCAAATTTACAGTTTTAATTAAAAGCTATATAGATTTAGTTAATACATATGGAAAAGACAACTCCGAAGTAATAAAAATGTGTTTTAGCAATATAATATATTTACTTGCTAATGACATTTATACTCTTGAAGAAATCAGCAAATATTGTGGTAATCAACTTGTTGATAATAAAGTTGTTCCATTAATAAGCATAGAAGAATTAAAAATTATGAAGCAATTCGAAGCAATAGTTTTTATTCCAAGAACAATGCCTTTTAGAACAAAATTATTACCTGATTATGAAATTGATTGGAAATTTGATAAAAAAAGCAAATCAATGCCAAAAAGAGATGATTATAAAATCAATATTTATGATGTTAAAAATGTTTAATTAAAAATTAAGGATTCAGTTCATTTTACTGAATCTCTTTTCATTAATATTACTTTTTTAAATGTAAATCGAATTAATAATTTATTGCTTTTAATAACAAATACGAAAAAAATGTTATAATATTGATAAGGAGGATTGAATATGGATTTAAATAAATTATGTTTTGTAACAAGAGAACTAGGAAATAACACAAAAAAAATAAGATTTATGTACAGAGAAAAACCTGACAATGATAGTGATAGTGGATGGAGATTCTTTTCAGGAGATGAAGACCAAGTATATGTTGATAATCCTGATAATATTTTGTCAGCTAGATTATTAGATGTCGTAGAAGAAATAGATCCTAGTGTTAAAAAATATCTAGACTCTGAAATTGAAAGTGCATTTGAAAGAGAAAACGAAAATGATGAATTCAAAAAATCAGAAAACTTTCAATTTGGCAAAGATTTAGAATGATTTTAAAACGATTTGTTAATAGTTAATAAATCGTTTTTTTATGTGTTGAATTGTCTTTTATTGTATGCTAACATACAACACGATGATATGGAGAAACATATGAAAAAAGAAAAAAGATCTAAAATTGATGAGTTATATTTTCGTGATTTAAGAAAAACAGCAATGTATTATCAGGCAGAAAAAACTGCTTATGAATTAAAGTTAATATATGAATGGTGTTGTCCGATTAATGATAATTTAAATACTATTTACGAAACTACATTTAAAAAAATTAAATTTAGTGAAAAAGAAGTTATACTTGCAGATGCAATTCAACTTCTTAAGATTAAATATCGTATTAATATTGAAAGCAAAGATCCTATATTAACGATGTCAAAATAGTTAATTTATTTTTCCACATAACCAATCAAGAGATACTTTGTAATTTAAACATATTTGATAAGCAAATGCAGTTAATATCAAAGTTTTTCCTTGTTCGTAGGCACATATTGTAGATGATGAGGTATTAAGTTCTTTTGCCAAATTTCTTTGTGATAAATTATGTTTTTCTCTAATTAGTGTTATTCTTTTACCTATTACTTTCGCATCAAGATTTTTATTAGCAAGATTAATTTCTCTTTGGCTTGAAAGTGACAATAAAAAATCCATACTAACTTTAAAATAATTAGCAAAAATATTTAATTTTGTAATAGGAATAACAGCTTTGCCTGTTTCCCATTGAGATACTGCTACTCTACTAACATCAAGTATTTTCGCAATATCATCTTGTGTTAAGTCATTTTCTTCTCTTATTCCAAATAATCTATCTATATTCATATATGCTCACCTATACTTATTTTCTCATTTTAATAGGGAAAATCTGTAAATAGTAATAAGATACGAGCAAACTATGTTATAATAAAAATGTAATTATCAATTATTATAAGGAGAGATTGAGATGTCAAAAGAACATTCTGTAAAAAGACAGATGGATGAATTAGGAAGAATTGTTATTCCAAAAGATATTAGGAAACAAGCAAATATTATGCCGAAAGATTATTTTAACATTTATTGTGAAGATAAGATAATTAAAATGGAACGAGAAGAATGTAAGGATCAATTAGATTATATATGTAATAAAATTGCTCGTTCTTTTTACGACAGATTTAATAATGAAATCATTATTGTTGATAAAGAAAAAGTAATATCTACATTTGGTAAAGTAGCAAAACAATATCTTTCAAAAACTATTTCATCTGAGGTTTTAAAAATGGTTAACGATGAACATCTTGGAACTGCAAGACGAAATGGAATACAAATAACTAAAGATGATTATATTAAATCTACCTTTTATTATTTTCCTATTAAAGATAATTTTTATAATATATAATATAGGTGGACTTTTTATAGTAGCAGATAAAAAAAATAATTTTAGTGAAGAATTCCTAAATTTTATATATGATATTATTTCCTTCTAAATATGTAAACATAAAACTTGAAACCTACCAAAAACCAATAAAAAATGATATAATTGATATAGATGATATGGAGGTAATATAAAGATGAAAACGACTATTTATTTAATTAGACATTCGGCTCCATTTTTAGAGATAGACAATTATAGTGATTATAAAAATGTATCATGGGAAGATTATAATAGAAATATGATTTTATCAGTTGATGGGGAAAACAATGCAAAAAAATTATCTCAAATAAAAGAATTAAAAAACTGCGATGAGCTTTTTGCTAGTGATTCTTTTAGGGCTATAGGTACAGCAAAATATTTATTAGAAAATAATAAAAAAATCAAATTGGATTCACGAATAAACGAAAGACAACTTGGAATAAAATTTTTAAACGAAATGCCTGATGATTTTAATAAAAAATCTTTTGAAAATAAAAACTTTAAATTATCAAAAGGTGAATCTTTAACAGAAGTAGATAAAAGATTCAATGATTTTATTAAAGAAGTTTTAAATAAAAATAACAAAAAAACTATTATTGTATTTCACGGAATAATATTACTGTCATACCTTCAAACAATATGTAATTTTGAATTTGATGGTAGAAATGTAAAAGCCAAATATAAAGGAAAAGTTGTCTACGATGGTGTTCTTAAAAATCCTGATGTTTTTAAAATTACTTTTAATAATAAAGAAATTGTTGATATTGAAAATATATCTTTAAATTAAGGAGTTGAAAAATTAATATGAAAACGACTATTTATTTGATTAGACATTCAGAGCCATTTAAAAAAAGAAATTATTATAAATCCAATGATAGTTTACAAGTACAAGATGAGAAGAATCCATTAACTTATAATGGTGAATTAAATGCAAAAAAAGTAAGTGAATCGAAAGAATTACAAAATATAGATGAAGTATATTCTAGTAATTATGTTAGAACTATTTCAACTGCAAAATATATTGCTGAAGTAAATGATAAAGAAGTTAAAATTATAGATAATCTTGGTGAAAGAAAAAGAGGTATCACTACTTGGGAAGAATATCCTGCTGATTTTGAAGAACATCAATTTAATGATGAGAATTATAAAATTGGTGATGGTGAATCACAAAAAGAAACAAAAGAAAGATTATATAATGCATTAATGGAAATTTTAAATGAAAATAAAGGTAAAAGAATAGCAATTGTTTGTCATTCAACTGCAATGATGTATTTGTTTAGTACATGGTGTAAAGTTGCATATGCAGGAGAGTATACTTTTAAGGATAAATCATTTTTTGATGGGAAATGGAATTATTTAGAAACATTTAAACTTGTTTTTGAAGAAAATAATCTTGAATCAATTGAAAACATTAAATTTGGAGGAAAATAAATGGAAAATAATTTAAAAAGTAAAAAATATGTAAGAGTAATGTTTGGGACAACTTCTGGAGCAAATGGATTTGAATTTAAAGAAAATGAAGTTAATGTTGCTGAACATTGGAATCCAAATGAAACTGAGCCTGATAAAATGGGAGGATTTAATTTTTCAGTAGAAGATAAAATATTGAGGTATTTAGTTCGTGGTGATACTATTTGCGATGTAACTTTGCCTGATGATGCTGAAGTAATTGATTGCCCTAGTAATTCATGTCCACATGGCATTTTTAGAGCAAATAAAATAATCATTTCCAATATAAGACCAATGAGTGATGAAATTGCAATGGAAATATATAAAAAGACAGAATTGCCAGAAAAATCTTATTTTAAATCATTTGCAGGATGTGCTGTTCGTGGTTATAAAAAAACTACAATGCAAATAATAAAAGACAAAGTTAATATAAATAATATTGATGAAGCAATTAGCGAATTTGAAGATTTTGTAAAACCAGGATATTATTGGGACAAACGAGGAAACGAAGAATTTGCTAATGAAGTTCGTAATTATTTGGAGGACATAAAGAATGGAATTATATAAAGGAAAATATTGGGAAGTAATATTTGTTGATTGGTGTCAAGAGTTTGTTGGTGATTGTATTATATCTTGCAATAAAGAAGCATTAAGCAAATTAACTTCTGAAGAATGGATAGAACTTGGAATTATTGAGAAAGAACTTGAACGAGTATGTAAAAAACTTTTTAATGCGACAATGTTTAATTTTGCTTGTTTAATGAATAATGCTTATAGAGATAATGAAAAACCTCATGTTCATTTTCACTTTATACCAAGATATAAAAATGAAGAAAAACTATTTGATAAAAAATATATTGATAAGCATTTTGGATATAATATGTGGAAATGGTCATTAAATAGATTTAAAAGTCAAAAAGATATTTTTAGTAAAGAAGAAAAAGAAAAAATATTTGAAATGATGAAAAAGGAATTTAACATATAAAAATATCTAATTTTAATGATATAATTATATATAGATAATAAAGGTGGTGATTAATTATTATGGAAGAAAAAAATCAAATGGTTGTTGGCTATATAAATAGTTTGCGAGAACAATTTGCCAAAAACAATATTCCTATTACTGATAGTTCAGTAGATAAAGTGATTAATCAGTACACAAATAGTAGTAAGTCTTTTGATGTAATTAAACAAGAACTAGATAAATTAGTAGAAGAAAAATTAGAAGAATTAAGAAAAAGACAAGAGTTTTTTAAAAGGGGGCAACAACAATCTGAAAAACATTACGATTTAAATGATTTATTTGATTGTAGAATTTCAAACAACACATTACATATTCATGTAGTTCCAAAATCAATAGAAGAAGATATTAAAAAAGTAGGATTGAGAAATTATTTTAAAATAGTAGAGGAAAAACTAGAGGATGCATTTAAAAAAATACCTAATATTTTAAATGATCCATCAAATCGTGATGTTCAGTCAGTTTTTGCAGTATCACCACTTTTAAAAGTGTCAATGGCACAAGAAATATTTAGAAATTTTGGCTTTGATGTGGAAATGTCTGATAATCCAATATTTCAAGAGATGTTTGATGGTAAAAGAATTGGACAAGCAAAAATGTCAAAAGAAAAGTTTATGCAATTATATTTTGATTTAAAACAAGATTCAATTAATTTCCAACAAGATTTTAATTATCATACACATACTAAAAGATGTGGTCATGCTGGTGTTAATGAAGACAGGGAGTATGTTTTAGAAGTAAGAAAAAATGGAATAACTTCATTAGGATTTTCAGATCATGTTCCATATACTGAATTAGAACAACCAAAAGAAGAACAAAGAATGTTTTATTCACAAGTAGAGGAATATCTTTCATCAATTAAATCTTTAAAACAAGAATTTCCTGATATGACTATTCTTGCTGGATTTGAAGCAGAATTTGATCCGTCAAAGGAACAATTTTTGGGTGCATTAAGAGATAAGTGCGATTATATGATTTTAGGGCAACATTTTATTAATGGTGTTGCAGAAAAAAATAATCCAAATTATCCTATTGAATATGCAAAAATGGTATGTCGTGGGATTGATAGTGGAATATTTGATATAGTTGCTCATCCTGACCTTTTTATGCAATTTAGAGATTCAATTGAAACAGAAGAAGATAAGAGATTATTTGAGCAAAATAGTATAATTGCTAGTCAAATGATATGTGACAGGGCAAAAGAAATGGGAATACCAATTGAAATAAACTTTGGTGGAATTGATCAAATGTTAGTTCAAAATGATGGAGAACTATCATATCCCCACTCTTTATTTTGGAATATAGCACAAGAGTCTGGAGTTCAAGTATTATATGGAATTGATACTCATAACCCTGAAATGATATCTAAAACTGGTGAATATCTCGATGCTAATAGATTAATAGTAGATTCAAGCAAACTTAATATGACACCAAATGGATATAATCCTGTTGTAGCAAGACAAAATAATTCTAGATTGCAACAAGCATATGAAAGAGGACAGGCAAATGCTTTAACATACGAAACTCATTTGATTACTCAAATTGTGAATAACGGTTTATCAAGAATGCCACAAGATGTAGATAGCGAAAGCATTGCATATGGTATGGGAATGGTATTTGAAAGTGTATCTAATGATTGCACAGAAAAAGCAACTAAAATGGATGAGTCAACAATAGGAAATATAGAAAAAATTGCCGATGATAAAACATTAACAGCTGAAGAAAAAAAGTTTAAAATGGAAAGATCCAAAGCATTAGTTAGTGAAACAAATCAAGTATTAACAAATCAACAAAGTGCAATACAAAGAGGACAAAATTCAGTTCAAACTGCTATAGGTATGGGTTGTGAAAAAAAGGAAGAAATATCAAATGCAGTTACTCAAATTACTGAACATCAAACAACAAAAAATGAAGCACATAAACAACAAATTGAGCAAAGTATGGGAGCAATGCAACGAACTAAAATGAATAATGGTGGTGGTATGGAACAACAAAAAGGTACTCCACTTGTTTTGAAACCTAATACAAATCATAATAGTGGTAATGGTTTTGTTAATGTAATTACTTTATCATTATTAGTAACTTTTGTTTTAGGTGTAGCAGTAGGAATTGGATACATGATATATAGAATTATGTTGGGAGGTTAAAATAATATGGTAACATTGCCTTTTAGACTTGGTGGGATTATTAGAGATGCGATAGACTCTTATAGAAAAAAAAATAATATACCCGAACCAGAAGAAGTAAAAAAATTATCAGTATATAGAAAAAGAGATACTTTTTTAGAAAGTGAATTTGATTTGGTTAAAGAAATTTCAATTGATAAAAGTACTTTGGAATATTTACATTATTTTCCACAATTAACTTCAATTACTATCAATGGAGTGGCTGGAATAAATCAATTTGAATTAGCAAAAATTATAAAAAACTATCCGAATTTAACACATTTAACGATTGATGCACAAAAGGATTTGCAATATCTTGATGTAAGTGGTTTAAAAAAACTTGAAGAATTAAAAATTGTTTCTAATAAAGCATTACATATGGTTAAAGGATTATCTGAATTAGAAAATTTAAAAAGGCTGTCATTTTATGACAATGATACTTATTCTAAAGTCCCTGAATTATGTGAAATTATAAGAGAAATGAGCAGTAAAGGTATACAATGTGATTTAGATGTTCTTTATATGCCAAAATTAGAAGAATTATTGCAACAGCAAGAATTTTTAGCAAGTAGAAGTTTAGTAGAAAGTAATATCACTTGGAGTGAAACAATTGGTTTTGGAGTAGAAGCAGATCATATTGGATATTCATCTGATGAAATGAGACAAGCATATGAAAAAGCACAAAGTATTGTCCAATCATTAATTAAACCGACTGATACAACATTAGAAAAATATGCAATTCTTTATCAATGGATGTGTGAAAATGTTAGATATGATTATGATGCATTAGATAATAGTGGTATACATCGTATTGATGGTATTAATCAGGGAATACTAGGTGGAACAAATGGAACATTTAATGGCTTGGTGTATGGTAGTTGTGTTTGTCAGGGATATTCTAAAGCAATGCAATTATTACTACAAATGTGTAATATTCCATCGTTCGATGTTAGTTGCTATGCAGAAATGGAAAATCGTAGAATGCCATCAATAAATATTGATGGTAGGGTCAAAAAAACACAGGGAGATCATTCAATATTAAAGGTTAATATTGATGGACAAATATATTATAGTGATGTTACATGGGATGCAAATCGTTTTCAAAATAATAGACAAAGAAAATACTTCTTGCTTTCTCAATCAGAAATAAAAAATGATCATAAATTAGTTGGTGAAGAACAAGTTTTATCAGCATTTAAAAGTATTGATAAAGAAAAGCAACAACAATTATTTGAAATGGCAAAATCTCGTATTGAATCAGCAAAAAAACAACAAGAAGCACCAAAGACCAGAACTGAACAATTACAAGAAATAAATAGGAGACTAATTTCTTTGAGAACAAATTATGGTGTTGTAGGTTTTCAAATAGAAAATTTAATGAAACAAAATACAGTGACGCCTATTGCAAATTATCAAGAACAATTAGAAAATCTTATGAAAAAGAGAGATTTGTATCAAGAACAAATAAGCCAATATATGACTGAAGAAGCGAAAATAACGGATGAAATTAATAAACAAAAACAGCAACGAATAAATGATAGCATTTCAAAAGTAAAATCTTTAGTAGGTATTAGAATTACAGATGTTGCTGGTTATTCTGTTGATCCAAATAGATATGGTGGAGTTCCTTATGTTGAGTTAAAAGACTCTATGTCTTTGCAAATGGAACATGGCGAAATAACTAAAAAAATTGATGAGTTATGGATGAATGGCGAGATAGACTTAAAAACTAGGCAACAAATCCAGTTGGATATTACTAATGTATATAATGAAATGATTGCTAAAGCACCAAAGCCAACAATGGTTGAACAAAAGCAACAAACTGATGAAGTAAAAAAAGATAAAAGTACTGAAGAATTATTATCTGATACAAAAACATCATTATCTCATTTAAGTCAGCAATACGGACAAGTGGCAAATCAAATCGAAACATTAATGAAACAAAATCAAGCAACCCCTATTGCCGACTATCAACAGCAATTAAATCGATTAATACAACAAAGAGATAGTATATCAGCTCAGATGACTCCATTAATGGAATCGCAAAGAGTATATCACGTAACAATTGATCGAGAACGAGAAGAAAAGCATCAATCCACTCTTTTTCAAATTGAACAAATTACTGGTACGAGAATTACTGATATTTCAGGATATGCAATAAATCCTGACAAATATAATGGAGTCCCTTTCGAAGAACTAAAAGATACTTCACAATTACGAAAAGAACAGGGTGAAATATCTGCAAAGATTGATGAGTTATGGATGAATGGAGATATAGATCCAAAAACTAGAGCAGAGATGAAAATGGCACTTGTTACCGAATATAATAAAATGGTTGCTAAAGCACCAAAACCATCAGTATCTCAACCTACTCCATCACAAACCACTCCATCAACATCAGCCGATGAATTCGAGCAAAAACAACAACAATTTCCTACATCAAATAGTCCACAACCACAACAAGAAAAACAACATCAAACTGAAAAAGTTGAGTCTATTGATGATGAATATAGAAGAAAATACAATTATGATTCTATGTCGGATAGTGAAAAAATTGCTTTTGATAGAAGATTAGAAGAACAAAAAAGAAAACGAAGAACTACATTTTCAGAAAGTGATGAGTTAAAAAGGGAAAAAGCAAAAGCGATGGAACAAAAAAGATTTTATATAGATGAACAATTGAGACAGGAAATTTTAAACGATTTGAATTTTGAAAATATAATGAGAGAACAACAACGACTTGCTATGGAACAAGAAGAAATGGAAGAAGTAGAAGATCGTGGAATGCATATGTAAAATGATAAGCATTTTTGATATTTCGATATAAAAATAATTAAAAAAGTGATATAATTGATACATAGATAAAGTAGTATTTAAATCTATTAAGGTTTGTACTACTTTATTTTTTTGCAGTAAGAAATAAGAAATGAATGATGATAAAAAAATAGTGGCAATATACACTAGGGTATCAACAACCGACCAAGCAAGAGAGGGTCATAGTTTAGAAGAACAAGAGAAAAGATTAAGAGCAATGTGCGAAGCAAATGGTTATACAATATACGAAGTTTATACTGATGCAGGTATTAGTGCTTCATCTACGGAAAATAGGTTTGCTTATCAAAAAATGATTAATGATATGAAAAAGAGCAAGTTTAATTTAATAGTTGCATTTAAAATGGATAGAATAAGCAGAAGTATTGTTGACTTTGAAAATTTCTTTAATCTAATAAAAAAATATAATTGTGGTATTGAGTTTTTATGTGAAAAAATAGATACAAGTGGTGCGGCGGGTATGATGTTTGCTCGTATTTTAGGTATATTTGCTCAATTTGAAAGAGAATTAATAACAGAAAGAACTTTAGTTGGTGTGGAAAGTGCAGTTAGTAAAGGTCATTTTGGAGGTAAACCCCCATTAGGTTATATGCATAAGATTATTGAGGAAGATAATAAAAAAGAAAAGACTTGGATTATCAATGAAGAAGAGGCAAAAATTGTAAGAGAGATATTTGAATTATGTAGTGATGGAAAAACCTATTTTCAAATATCAAAAATATTAAAAGAAAAATATCCAAATGTTATTGCTTGTTATAGAATAAATCAAAAAACAAAAGAAAAAACTACTATTTATAGAACTTGGTCTGATGCTTCTATATCAGTAATATTAAATAATAAATCTTATATGGGTGTATATGAGCATAGAAAAAGAGTTAAAGATAAAAAAATTGTAGAAATACATGGGAAAATACCACCAATAATTGATGAAGATATTTTTTATCAATGCCAAGATAATATTAATAAAAATAAAAGAAATTATTATAGGTCTAAACCCTATTTATTCGTTCAAAAATTGATATGCCCTAAATGTGGAAGAGTTTTAGGTTGTAATGGAACAACAAAAGGAAATGGAACAGAATATAGATATTATAAATGCAAGGAATGTAATGTTTATATTAGAGAAGAATTAGTAGAAAAATCATTAATGGATGAATTAAATAATTATTTTGAATTAAGTCAATTAATTAGTGATAATTATGTTCCAATAGATAAAGATATGGCGGAAGATTTTAATAAATGCAGATTAGACCATAAAATAAGATTTGCAATAGATGAAAGAATAATCAATGATAAAAGAAATTGTGATTGGTGTGTAGAATTAAATAAAATATGGAAAATGGTTTCATATGATGCTAAATGTAAATTTATTAATGAATATATAGATAATATTACAATAAAAGAATATAAAAGAAAAAGTAATAATATTAATGAAATTAAAATATTAGATTTAAAACTTAAAAAGCATAAAATTAATAAATTATTTGAATTAGAAAATAAAAGTCTAGTTGATGAAATGTTTGCAAAAGGACAAACAAAGTTTAGTCTAGCCAATTTTAAACATGAAGAAGATGCTAATGAATATATTAATTTGCTAAAAATTATTCGCCCTTTTCTCTATTTTAATTTTGTTCTCCGCTTTTGCTTTATTATAATAGAATGATAACATTGTTTCATTAGAACAAGATATTGATGATTATAATTTCTTTTGGGATTTATCATTTTTTAAAGTAATAAATGTTAATCCATCAAAAGCAATAGAAAAAAAGAAATCCATATATTTGTATTTAGCAGATTTATAGTGTATAATGTAAATGTAATTAAAGGAAAAAATAGGTAAAATAAAAAGTTTTAAATCCCTTTTATTATGGTGCCATAAGTAATCAAAATGACTTTAAAGAAGTCATTTTTATATACAATAATATGAAAGACAAAATATAATAAATATGTTTTAGGTA
>CAYVSY010000018.1:1701-3189 GCA_964454255.1 uncultured Muribaculaceae bacterium | reverse complement strand
TGAAAAATGGAATAAATAGTTCTCTATGGATTTTGGCAACAAAAGGAAGCATTGAATTCTCTGCTGTTGCAGGAAAAAATAAAGAAGGTAAATATCTCATTTCAATTCATCCAAGTAAAATAAAAAGAAATAATAATAGGTAAAATAAAAGTTTTAAATCCCTTTTATTATGGTGCCATTTTGTTAATAACTAGATATAATCTAGTTTTTTTGTTATAATTACTTTTAGGTGAATAAAATGGAATATAGTGATTTATTAAAATCCCACGAAGAATATGGTAATAGTAAGCAGGACATTTTATTAAGACATGGATTTGATAAAATATTAAAATTTGTTATTATTGCTCCTTGGTGGGATATTGGTATTTTTGAGGAATATAATCCAATAATTACAAAAATTAATGATTCATTGTATAACATAAAAATTAATGATGTAGAGTTTTCGTTTGTACAATTAAAGATGATTGGTGCCTCTGTTATAATGGATACGCTATTAAGTTTAGGCATTACAAATTGCCAAAATATATTATTTATAGGATCAGTTGGTTCACTATCTACTCATATTAATATTGGTGATATAGTAATTCCGAAATATTCTATTTGTGGTGATGGTGCTTCACGATACTTGAATCCTAATCTAGAAGATGAGTTTGGCAAAAAAGAATATCCAAACGAGCAAATAACAAATAAATTACTTGATGTAGTAAAAGATGTTTGCAAAGAAACAAAAGTTAATTATCATTATGTATCAAATTTTAGTATTGACACTATTTTTGCTCAATTTTATCATATCAATTATATACTTAATACTGGATGCGAAACTATTGAAATGGAAACGGCTAATTTTTTTAAAACTGCAAAAACTGTTGGTTTAAATGCTACTGCATTATTATGTATATCTGATAACACAATTAATAAAAAATCATTATATAGTGGTAGAACTACTACAGATAATGATTATAGAAAATTTGTAAAAAGTAGAATTATCCCTGAAATCATAATTCAATTAATTAAAAATTTGAATAAATAGAGTGTGAATGATATAATTCTGCATCGAAGTTTAACTATATTAAATTTCCAAATGCACTGCGTTAATGTGCAATTTAAAAATCAAAGATGTTTATTAGAACATCTTTTTTTGATATAATTATTTTGAGGTGAATATAATGAATATAGTTATTAAGGCGAAAAAATTTGCTATTAAAGCTCATCATGGACAATTAAGAAAAAGCGATCCTTCCAAGCCAATGATTATTCATCCTATTAATGTTGCAAATATATTAAAAAAATATAAGTTTGATGATAATGTCATAGCAGCAGGTTATTTACATGATGTTGTTGAAGATACACATTATAAAATAACCGATATTAAAAAAAGATTTGGTGATGATGTAGCTTCTTTAGTTTTCAATGCTAGTGAACCGAATAAAAGCCTATCATGGGAAGAAAGAAAAATACATACAATTGAAAATACCAAAAACTTAGATT
>CAYVSY010000018.1:0-1691 GCA_964454255.1 uncultured Muribaculaceae bacterium | reverse complement strand
CAGATAAAATAAGTAATTTAGAAGATTTAAGAATATTGTTTGAAATAAATCAAAAGCAAGATTTTTCAGCATTTAAAAAAGGTTATGAAAACCAAAAATGGTATTATGAATCAGTCTACAAAAGTTTAATTTTTAATGAAGATGAAAATAATGAGATGTTCGAAAGATTAAAAGAATTAATTGATTATATATTTGAAAATAAAAAAGGTAATGAATATGTAAAAGATGTCATATTTGAAAACAATCAAGAAGAGTTTAAACAACTGTTAAAAATACATTATAAAAAAGAAGAGATTTATAAAATGATAGAAGTATTAGATCACTCTTTTAAATATGTTATAGAATTTACTGGTACTCCAAGAACTGGGAAAACTAGTTTAATTAATAACTTAAGAGATTTTTTTAAGAAAAAAGGATTTATGGTGGACATCCTTGAAGAATTCACCACATCTCAAAAATATAAGAACAATATTTATCCTTTATTAAAAGATAAAGATATAAGTATTATCAATACAGAAATACCAAAATACGTTTTAAGTGAATTAAATAAATCTTTAAAAAATAAAAGTGAAATTATTATAATTGATAGATCTTTATTCGATAGATTAATTTGGGTTGATAGACTTAATTTAAAGGATGGAATGACTGATAAAGAATATGAGAATTATAAAAAATTATACATACCTTTGATTAAAGAAAAAATAGATATAATAATTTCTACATATACTGATAGTATTACAGCATTGAAAAGAGATTATAATGCTAATTTATCTTTAGAAAAAAGAAAATTTTTAAACGAAGAGAATGTCAACGAATATAATGAATCATTAATAAATATGAAAAAGTTAGCAGAAAAAGAAAATATTAATTTTCATTTATTTGATACTACTAATAAAAATCAAAGAGAAATATCATTTGAAATAGTAAATGTTATTATGGATGATATGAGAAACAAATTAATTGAAGAATTAAATCAAAAATTTTAATCGTAAGCGAATGAGTGTTTTTAAATTTTATATATTATGTGAAAAGAGGTTATTATTCTATAATATAAGGAGAAAAAATAGTGGAAAATAGAGATTTATATGATGAAAATAAAAAATTAACCGGTGAAACCATAAAAAAAGGAGATCCTGTTCCAAACGGGAAATATTATTTAACTGTTGCAGTATGGATTCAAAATTTGAAAGATGAATTTTTATTACAAATTAATAAAAAATACAATATGTGGAGCACAACTGGAGGTCATCCAAAATCTGGTGAAAGCAGTTTAGATGGAATTGTAACAGAAATAAAAGAAGAGCTTGGCATTGATATAAAAAGAGATAATTTGGAATTGTTTAAAACAATAAAAACCAAAGATGATTTTATTGATTTGTATTATATAAAAGAAGATATCAATATAAATTCGTTAACAATTCAAGAAGAAGAAGTATCAGATATAAGATGGTTTTCAATTGATAGTATTAATGATCTAATAAAAATTAATAAATTTTTGCCACCACATATTGATTTTTTTAAAGATTGTTTAGAATATTTAGAAGAAATAAAATAAGTGTTAGATACTTAATTTATTTTACTTAAAGTTCAATCTATCTATAGAATGATGATATTTTTTTCATTTATCAGTACTATTGAAGTCTACAAAAAACTATAGCTGTAGTTTAGGAAGCCAATTATTAGTTTACTGG
>CAYVSY010000017.1:0-17374 GCA_964454255.1 uncultured Muribaculaceae bacterium | reverse complement strand
TGCTAATATGCCTCCATTAAAAGATGTTACAACGATGGTAACAGCTGCTAGAAGTAGATTAATAAGATTTACTTTCATTATCCAAAACTATGCTCAATTAACACAAGTATATGGTAAAGAAAATGCTGAAACAATAAAAGGTAACTGTAATATTGTATATTTGATAAGTAATGAACTTCAAGCCTTAGAAGAAATAAGTAAAATGTGTGGTGAAGTTAAATCAAAAGAAAAAGATAAAACAGCTTCAATGCCACTTGTCACTGTAAGTGATTTGCAAAGATTATCAAAGTTTGAAATAATTATCATGCGAATGAGAATGATGCCATTTAAGACTAGATTTAAAACTGATTTTGAAGTTAATTGGGGCAAACAATTTCCTAATGCTGAATATTGGGTAAGAGAAAAGAAGCCAATTCAATTATTTGATATAAAATCTTTTGTTAAAAAAATAAAAGATGAAAAAATAAATAGTATGATGAATGATATTGATTCTAATCAATTTGGTGGGGGACCTACATCATTTAATCCATTCTTAGGAATGAATCCAGTATCAGATAAAAAATCAAATGGATTTGATGTCCAAGATTTAGTTAAGCAAATAGATGCTAAAATAGCTGAACTTGAAAAAGAAGAGGAACAAAATAAAACAAATGAATCCGTTCCTAAAGTTGAAAATTTGGTTCCACCTCAATCCACAAGTGAAAAAAATGAGGAACTAATTCCAACTGATACTTCAGAGTTATCAACTCCTGAAACGGATGATTATCAATTAGGTTCTGAAAATAGTGATGATCAATTTTTCGATGATTTCTTTTCAGATGATGACGAATAATATGAGTTTATATAAAAATATAAACTCTTTTTATTATTATTAATTTCTTTCGCTAATTTACATATCAATATATAAGTGCTATAATTATTATGTTAAGGTGGAATTTATGACTAATATTTATAATAGAACATTAGATGATTTAGAAAAATATTTTTTAAATTCTAATGATAAAAAATTTAAAGCAACTCAAATATATGAATGGCTTTATAAAAAAAGAATTAATGAAGTTTCTCAAATGGCTAATTTAAGTTTAGATACTAAAAATAAATTAAGTCTTGATTTTTCTTTTGATTTTATTAAAATAATCGAAATCCAAAAGGATAAAGATGTTAATAAGTATTTATTTGAACTTAAGGATGGTTCTAAAATAGAAAGTGTATTAATGTTTCATGATTACGGAATTAGCATTTGTGTATCATCACAAGTAGGATGTAATATGGGATGTGCTTTTTGTGAAAGTGGTCGATTAAAAAAAGTTAGAAATCTTGAACCATATGAGATGATTCAACAATTATTATTAATTGAAAAAGATATAAATAAAAGAATAAGTCATGTCGTTTTAATGGGGATAGGTGAACCTTTTGATAACTATAACAATATAATTAATTTCATTAAAATAATTAATAGTAACAAAGGAATTGATATTGGAGCTAGACATATTACTGTATCAACTTGTGGAATTGTGCCTAAAATAAATGATTTTATGAATGATTTAAATCAAGTTAATTTAGCAATTTCACTACATAGTGCCGATAATACTATTAGAAATAAAATAATGCCCATAAATAAAGTTTATAATATAGAATTATTAATAGAAACAGTTAAAAAATATATTGAAAAAACTAATAGAAGAGTAACATTTGAATATATATTATTAGATAATATAAATGATCAAAAAAAAGATGCTTTAAAATTAGTTTCACTTTTAAAAGGAATAAATTGTTATGTGAATCTAATTCCATATAATGAAACAAAAAATTTAGAATTTAAACGCCCAAATAATGATAAAATCATGTCATTTTATGATATACTAAAGAAGAATAAAATTAATGTAACATTAAGAAAGGAATTTGGATCTAAGGTTGATGCAGCATGTGGTCAATTAAGAGCCAATTATGAAAATTAGGAGGTCTTATGCAAACATATTATTTAACAGATTCAGGAAAAATTAGATCACATAATGAAGATAATGTGATAATTATAAAAAAAGATAATAAAGAATATTTGCTTGCGGTAGCAGATGGAATGGGCGGGCATCGAGCTGGTGAAATAGCTTCATCAATCGCAATCAACCATATATCTGAACAATTCACAGCTATTGATAGTTTGAAAGATAAAGATAATGCCGTTGAATGGTTAAGGAATATCGCAACTGAAATTAATAATCAAATATTTGCATATACAAATGAACATGCCGAAAGTAAAGGCATGGGAACAACACTAGTTATTGCGGTTAAAACTAAAGAATATTTATTGTTTGGAAATATTGGTGATAGTTCTGGCTATGTCGTGAAAAATAAAAAACTTCATAAAATCACCAAAGATCATACTTTAGTAAACCTATTAGTTTCAACTGGCGAACTAACTGAAGAAGAAGCCAAATATCATCCAAGAAAAAACGTTTTAATGCGTGCACTAGGAGCTAATAATCCAATTGAAATAGACGTTTTTGAAGTTTTAGACAAAAATGTTGAAGGAATATTATTGTGTAGTGATGGATTAACTAATATGTTAACTGATGAACAAATTGAAAAAGTTCTATCAATGCCATTATCTATAGAAGAAAAAATAGTTAGATTAATCAGAAAGAGTAATAGTCGTGGTGGAACTGATAATATATCAATTGCTTATTTTACAAAAGAAAGTGGTGATTTATAATGTTATCTAAGGGGCAAAAAATAAATGATCGTTATGAAATAATAAAAACGATTGGTGAAGGCGGTATGGCTAATGTTTATTTAGCGACCGATATCATTTTAAATAGGAAAGTAGCTGTAAAAGTTTTGCGTGGAGATTTATCTGGTGATGAAAAATTTATTAGACGTTTTCAAAGAGAAGCTTTATCCGCATCTAATTTAAGTCATTCAAATATTGTCGAAGTATACGATGTTGGTGAAGAAGAAGGCAATCATTATATTGTCATGGAATATGTTGAAGGTAAAACATTAAAACAATTAATTCAAAAAAGAAATTCATTAACTTTACCAGAAGTCCTTGATATAATGATGCAAATAACCGATGGAATGGCACATGCACATGATGCTTATATTATTCATCGTGATATTAAACCACAAAACATTTTAATTTTAGATAATGGTTTAATAAAAATAACTGATTTTGGAATTGCGATGGCATTAAATGCTACACAATTAACTCAAACTAATTCAGTAATGGGAAGTGTTCATTATCTTCCTCCCGAACAAGCTAATGGTCGCGGTTCAACTATTAAAAGTGATATATATTCCATTGGCATAGTTATGTATGAATTATTAACTGGATCAGTTCCTTTTAAAGGAGAAAATGCTGTTGAAATAGCTTTAAAACATATGAAAGAAAAATTACCAAGTGTAAAAAAAATAAATCCAGTTATTCCACAAAGTATTGAAAATATATTATTAAAGGCATGCGCTAAAAATCCCAAAAACAGATATGATGATGTTCGTGAAATGTATAAAGATTTATCAGTTGCACTAGATAATCCAGATGAAAAAAGATATGTATATTCATATCCTGAAACAGATATGGATGAAACAAAAATAATAAAAGATTTGAAACATGATGTTCAAGAAAAATTAAAAGGAGAAACAAAAAAAGAGGAGGTCGAAGTTGCAGAAGTGAGCCCAGTAAAAAAAGAAAATAAAAATACAACGATATGGACATTAAGCATTATTCTAATAAGCTTACTTATAATAGGTGTTGGATTATATGTTTTATTACCAAAATTATCAGAAACAAAAGAAATATTAATTCCAGACGTTGTCGGTTTATCTATTACGGATGCTGAAAAAAAACTTCGTGATGCTGGTTTTAAAGTAGCTACTAATACGACATCAGAAAGTAGCGATACTATTAATGAAGGACTCATTATAGGAACTAATCCAAGTATTGGAAGAACCGTTAAAGAAACAACTGAAATTACATTAATTCAATCATCAGGAACAAAGTATTATATGATGGAAGAATTTGTCGGTAAGAATTATATTGAAATAAAAACTTTATTAGAAAATGTGAATGGATTGCATGTTTTAGTAGAAAAGAAAGATGTTGAAAAAAAAGAAGATTACAAAGATAAAGCAGATATAATTATTGAACAAACACCAGCCAAAGATACTAAATTAGTAAAAGGCGATACCGTAACCTTATATATTCCTAATATTGTTAGTGAGTATCCGGATATGGTTAGTGAAGGCTGGACATTAAGCGATACTCAAGCATTTGCTACTGAATATAATATCAATTTAGAAATAGAATATAGAGAAACAACTGAATATGCAGAAGGATTAGTTTTATCACAAAGTCGTGCTGCTAAATCCAAGATAGTTCAAGGCACAACATTAAAAGTAGTTGTTGCATCTAAACCAAAAACAGATGGCGACATTTTACAAGATGTTGTTCCAAATGCAGGATAAAATGGAAGGAATAATAATAAAAAGCATAAGTAATGATTGGACTGTTTTTGCTAATAATAATGTTTTTGTTTGCAAAGCAAGAGGAAAATTCAGAACCAATAATATTTCACCTATGGTAGGAGATAATGTTTTATTTGATGAAGAAAACAGAATTATTACAGAAATTAAACCAAGAAAAACAATCTTAAAAAGACCACCAGTTACTAATGTTGATCAAGCTTTAATCGTAACTAGTGTTAAAGATCCTGATTTTAGTTCTAATTTACTAGATAAATTACTAGTAACTATCTCTTATAACAATATTAAACCTATTATATGTTGGACTAAATTAGATCTGTTAAATAGTAGTGAAAGAAAAGAAATTGACAAATATATAAATTATTATGAAAACATTGGATATGAAAGTATAACCAATGAAAATATTAATACCTTAAAAAAAATATTTGAAAACAAATTAACTGTTTTTACTGGTCAAAGCGGTGCTGGTAAATCAACATTAATTAACTTATTAAATAAAAACCTTAATTTAAAAACCAATGAAATTTCTAAAGTTTTAGGAAGAGGAAAACATACAACACGACATGTTGAGTTGTATAACATATATAATGGTTTTATTGTGGATACACCGGGCTTTTCATCAATTGATTTAAATAAATTACCACCTATTGCTATTAGAGATAATATGTTAGAAATGTATAATTATTTACCAAATTGTAAATATCGTGATTGTATGCATTTAAACGAAGATGGATGTGCCATTAAAAATTTAATTAAGACCTCTCAAATTTTACCAAGTAGATATGATAATTATAAAAAATTTATAAATAGAAGTTAGGTGTTATATGAATGATATTTCTGTATCAATATTAAATTCTTCTAATCGGTTAGAAAGTATAAAAAAATTAAACAAAACAAATTGTCAATATATACATATTGATGTAATGGATGGAAAATTTGTTAAAAATAAACAATTTTCTCCAGTTGAAATAAAAAAAACAGGAGATCTTTCTTTAAAAGCGTTAGATGTCCATTTAATGGTGGACAATCCTATTCATTACCTACAATATTTAAGTTTATTAAATATTTCATATATAACATTTCATCTTGAAATAAAAAAAGATATTTATAAAATAATTAATGAAATTAAGAAATATGGTTTTAAAGTAGGAATAGCACTTAATCCTAACACCAAAGTAGAAGAAGTTTATCCATATTTAAACGAAATCGATTTAGTTTTATTAATGAGTGTTCCAGCTGGATATGGTGGACAATCTTTTGATATTAATACTATTGAAAAAATAAAAATTATATCAGAAAAAATAAAAGATCAAAAATTAAGAACACTTATTGAAGTAGATGGTGGAATAAATGATACGAATATCAAGTTATTAAAAAATTCCAACATTGTCGTTGTAGGAAGTTATATAATTAATTCAGATAATTATCAGATTCAAATTGATAACTTAAAAGGAGTATAAAATGAATCAAAAACAAAGAATAATAAGAGGAAGTATTTTATTAAGTTTAGGAATTGTTTTAGCTGGTTTAGGACTATATTTTAATTATTATAAAAAATCATCTTTAAACAAATTAATTGATGAAGAAAAATTTTTAGACTATTTAGGTATAAAAAAAGACGATAATCTAGGAATAGATATATTTTTAGATGAATTTGAAACTGTCATTGATCCTAAAGAAACTTTAAAAAGTGTTGATAATAATAAAAAAATATTATTTGCCATAAACAGTTTAGAAGATAGTAATAATGAATTAACCAAAGATAATATCGATAAAGTTATCAAAAAATATTTTTATACTGAAAACTTAATTTTAGAAGACATAATATGTTCTTGTGAAGAAAAATTATATATATATAATAAAGAAACTAATGAATATGAAAAAAATAATAATCATGTTGATCATAAAAAAAATAATATTATAAAATTAATTGATAAAAAATATACATTTAGTTCTAAAAATAATAATTATATATTAGAAGTAAAAAAATTGTATGCTAAAGATGAGAATAATTGTTTAAAAAATGATGTTGAAAATTGTGAAATGAAATATTTTAACGATTATCTAGATGCCTATAACTCTGTCAATGAATTGTTTCGCACAAACAGTATGAGTTCAGCTCAAAATAAATTTAAAGAAATAGTTTTAGAACCAAACTATAAAACTTATGTCTATACCTTTTCTTATGAAAACGAGACAATAAATATAGAAAAATATGAAAAAAACAACCTATAGGTTATTTTTACTTACTTTTTTTAATTTTTTTTGCTTCTCTAACAGTTGTCTTAATCTTAACACCATCAACAGTTACATTTTGTAAATTGATTTTTTGTTTTCTCTTAGTAATATTAAGCGCATGACTTCTATTATTCACAGATCTAGTTTTTTTATTTGTTACCTTTATTGCCATGATATAACCTCCTCATAAATGCATAATAACTTTATCATAAAAATGATATTAAGTCAAACATTTTGTAATTAATTATTATTATTTTTAATAAATTCTCTTAATATTTTTGTAATAGCCCTTTTTTCAATTCTAGAAACATAACTTCGTGATATTCCAAGTTGTTTAGCCAATGTTTTTTGTGTCCATTCTTCATCATTATTTAATCCATATCTTTTTTTTAATATTTCTTGCTCTCGTTTAGTTAAAACAGTCATATATTTATTTAATAACTTAATATTATCGTTTTTATGAATTTCATCAATGAAATTAGGATCTGGTGTTCTTAAAACATCTAAAATAGTTATTTCGTTTCCTTCTTTATCATATCCAATATTTTCATATATGCTAATATTTTTACTGTTTTTTTTATCTCCTCTGAAATACATTAATATTTCATTTTCAATACATTTGGCACAATAAGTCGTAATTCTAACATTTTGATTAATTTTATAAGTATCAATCCCTTTTATTAAGCCAACTGTTCCAATCCCAATTAAATCATCAATATCACTATTTTTAGTTTCAAATTTTTTAACAATATGTGCCACCAATCTTAAATTGTGTTCTATTAATTTGTTACGGGCTTTTAAATCACCGTTTTTGGCATTAATTATACATTCATCTTCTTCTTCTTTAGTTAAAGGATCGGGAAAAACATTGTTAGAATAAGCTCCTGTCAAAAATGTTAAATCTTTTATAATATTAATAATTAAATTCCACATAAAACCTCCTATTAAAGTATAGTCAAAACTTTGCCTTTTTTGACAAAAAGGCAAATAAAAAACAACATTTACCGACATTTTTTAAATATCATCTTTTAATTCAAAAAAAAAAATAGTATAATGTGATTGGGAGGTCGGACAATGGATAATTTTATACCTGATATGTATCAAAAAAGTATTTATAAAATAGATTATCAAAAATTAAAAGATAATGGAATAAAGTGCATTTTATTTGATTTGGATAATACTTGTGCGCCATTGTCAGTAAACGAACCTAGTAAAAAATTAATAGATTTATTTGAAGAATTAAAAGACATGGAATTTAAAATAATCATTTTTTCAAATGCAAGCAAAAAAAGAGTAACACCTTTTAAAAATAAATTATTAGTAGATTGCTGTGCTAATGCTCGAAAACCATATAAAGAAAAATTTTTAAAAATTTTAAAAACATTTAAATTTAATTTGTCAGAAGTAGCTATTATAGGTGATCAATTATATCGCGATATTTTAGGTGGTAATAAAGTTGGTATCACAACCATTTTAGTAAATCCTTTAAGTCCTGAAGATGAACCTTGGACTAAAATAATTAGATATTTTGAAAGAAAAAAATTTGCTAAAATGGAAAGATTGAATATTTTTACGAGAGGAAAATACTATGACTAAAAAGTGTTTAGGATGTGGTATAGAATTACAAAATGTCGATACTAATTTAGATGGTTATATTAACGATTTTAATAAAGATAATTGCGAAAGATGCTTTCGAATAAAAAATTACAATGAATATAAAAAAACGACTAGATCAAATTATAATGAAATATTAAGTCTCATTGATTCTAATGATTTAGTTTTATATATATCATCTTTACTTAATTTTAAAAACATTGAAAATATTAAAAAATATAATTTTAATAATGTTATATTAGTTTTAACTAAAAAAGATTTATTGCCTAAATCATTAAAAGATACTAAAATTAAAAATTATTTTAAATATTTAAATATTAAAGATATTGTTGTTATAAGTTCACTAAAAAATTACAATATAGATGAATTATATAATAAAATTAATGAATATAAAACAAGCACTAATGTTTTTTTAGTTGGTGAAACCAATTCAGGTAAATCAACATTATTAAATAAATTAATTAAAAATTATAGTCATTCTGATATTAATGTTACATCTAGTCCCTTTCCATGGACAACATTAGACAAAAACATTATTAATATAAATGATAATTTAAATATAATAGATACCCCTGGTTTAATTAATAATAAAAGTATTATAAATTATATCGATTATAAAAATATAAAAAAATTTATACCAAGTGAGCAAATTAAACCAATTATTTATCAATTAACTAAAAAAACTAGTTTTATTGTTGGCGATTTATTTAGAATAGATTATGATTCTAATAATAAGAATAGCATTATTTTTAATTTTAATAATTTCATTAATATTATAACAATATCATCAGTAAATAGCAAATTTATTAATTTACCTAAAAAAACATTTATTATTAAAGAAAAATCCGATATTGTAATTAATGATATGGGTTTTATTACTTTAATTGGAAAATGTAGTATTACTATATATATTAATGATAATATTGAAATATATGAAAGAAAAAGTATTATGTAAGAACCATGTTCTTTTTTCTTTATTATTATTTAAATATAATGTATAATATATATGAAAAAGAGGTAAAAAATGGATATAAACAATATTAATATACTCGTATTAGCTTATTTAGGAGATAGTGTTTATGAATTATATATTAGAGAAAAGTTAATTAACAAAAATATTAGTTCAGTTGCTGAACTTCAAAAGATTTCGACTAAATATGTTTCAGCAAAAGGACAATATGAAATATTAAATCGATTAATGGAAAATAATTTTTTGACCAATGATGAAATAGATATTATTAAAAGAGGTCGAAATTATAAAAGAGATTATCATCCTAAGAATACAGATATCATGACATATAAGTATTCAACTGGTTTTGAAAGTCTTATTGGATATTTATATTTAACTGATTCAAACCGATTAAAAAGTATTTTAGAAAAGGTGGTTCAATAATGTATATATATGGTTTAAACGTTTGTCTAGAAAGATTAAAAAGTTCAAGTCCAGTTAATTCAGCTATTATTAGTGATAAATTTGATAATAGAGAAATTATTAATATTCTTAACCAAAAAAAAATCAAATATATTATAAAAAAGAAATATGAAATGGATAAAATTATTGAAGGATTAAATCAAGGCATTATTTTAGATATTCCTAATTATAAAACTTATTCCATTAATGAAATAGAAAATATTAATAAAGAATATCCTCTTATATTAATGCTAGATCATTTAGAAGATCCTCATAATTTTGGAGCAATTATTAGAACATCAGAAGCACTAGGGGTTGATTTGATTATTATTCCAAACGATAGAAGCGTTGAAATAAATGGAACAGTTGTGAAAACTAGTGTTGGAACAATCGAAAATGTTAAAATAGTTAAAGTGACTAATTTAGTTGAAACAATTAAGTATTTGAAGAAAAATAATTATTGGATAATTGGAACCGATATGAATAAAACATCATTTAATGATATTGATTATAAAATGCCAATATGCTTAGTAATTGGTAATGAAGGAAAAGGCATGAGTCGTTTAGTTAAAGAAGAATGCGATTTTCTAGCTAGTATTGATATGTCTGGTAGAGCTAATAGCCTAAATGCATCAGTCGCTACAGGCATAATGTTGTATAAAATTATTGACAAAAGAAAGTAGGATCTTTAATGAAAAATGAAAATGATTATGAACTTATCTATTTGGCTAAAGAAAAAGATGAAAATGCTATTAATGCTCTATATCATAAATATAAGCCTTTAATTGAAAAAAAAGCTAGATATACCGGTCGCAATGTTGTGAATAAAGGAATAGAATTAGAAGACTTAATTCAAGAAGCCATGATTGGTTTTGAAGAAGCTATTCGAAATTATAACGAAAATGAAAATGCTTTATTTTATACATTCGCATGCATTTGTATAGATAGAAAAATAAATACATATGTTAGAAAAATAATAAGTCAAAAAAATAAAATACTAAATGAAGCTATATCTTTTGAATATATTGATGAAGACAATGAAACCCAATCAATATTAAATTATATTTGTGAAGATAGTTCTAACCCTTTACATGAATTTATTTCTAAAGAACATCAAGAAGAACTATATTATAAAATTAAAAAAGATTTAACTGATTTTGAAGATGAAGTTTTTAATTTAAAAATTCAAAATTTTAGTATTGATGAAATGGTTAAAATATTAGATAAGGACAATAAATCAATATATAATGCTCTTCAAAGAATAAGAGATAAAATTAAAAGAATAGGGGGAATATAAATGAAGAATAAGCATTATAAACTACTATCTTTTTTTGTTCCCATTTGTATAGCCATATTTGCTTTTGTAATTATTAATTTATATTTAGGAAATAATAATTTTTTAGTATGTGATTTAAGATATCAATATTTATCAATTTTTTGTAAATTAAAAGATATTTTAACAAATGGCGGATCACTATTTTATTCTTTTTCTAAATCATTAGGTGGAGGTATGTTTTCAACTTGGACATATTATCTAACAAGCCCATTAAATTTTTTAATTACTCTTTTTTCAAAAGAATATATTGTATATATAATTGAAATAATTTATTTTATTAAAATAGGATTATGTGGATTATTTATGTATATTTATTTATCAAAACATTTTAAAAAAGAAGGAACAATAATTTTTTTAGCTTCTCTATGTTATAGCCTAATGGCATATAATATTAATTATTATTGGAATATTATGTGGTTTGATTGTATTTATTTTATTCCCTTAATCTTACTTGGAATAGACAATTTAATTAATAAAAAAAAGATAAGATTATATGTTGGATGCTTGTTTTTAGCAATATTATCTAATTACTATATCGGTTTTATGCTTTGCATCTTTATCGTTATTTATTTTATTTATATGTTAGTAAATACATATAAATTTAATGATAATAAAAAAGAAATAAAAAAAGATATTATAACTTTTATATTGTCTAGCCTGATTGTAGGAATGTTGTCATGTATTATTTTAGTTCCAACAATGATCGAACTTCAAAATACAGCGAAACAATTAGGAAGCGGAATCTTAGAACCTTTAAAAATTATTTATAATCCATTTGATATCATATCAAAATTATTATTAGGCTCAAACAATGCTTCTAATATGATTAATCCAGATACAGTTAATATTTATTGTGGCTTGATAACTATTCCCTTAACACTATTATATTTTTTTAATAAAAATATATCTAAAAAAGAAAGAATATCATCATTAATCATAATAATTATCTTTTTATTATCATTTGTAATATCATATTTAAATATGATATGGCATGGTTTTACTTTCCCAGCTTTTTTAAATTATCGCTATTCATTTTTATATTGCTTGTTTATAATAATATTATCTGTTCAATCATTTATTAATTTAAACAAAATATCTAAAAAAGAAAGTATTATTTATGGTGGTATTTGGCTTATTATTAGTATTGTCTTATTTGTGTTAAATTATGAATATTTAAGTCAATTAAGTATTATCATATCATTTATTTTTATGATGTTATATACTATTATTTTATATTTTTATAGTCATAAAAAATTAAAGAAATTAAAAATAATATTAATAATTTTAATCATATTAGAATTGTTTTTAAATATAACTCAATCATTAAATGAATATGATCAAAATGGATCAAATGCTATTGATGATCACTATCTTATCAAAATAAATAATAATATAAAAGATTTTACGCCATTACCAAATGAATTTTATCGAATGGAAACAAATTTTAATTATACTTATAATGATTCAATGGTTTTTAATTATAATGGCTTAACAATATTTTTATCCACCGTTGAAGATAATATAATATTATTTTTAAGTAAATGTGGATATTCATCAGGATTAAATCATGCATTATATTCAAGTGGATCAACAAAAGTAATCGACAGTATATTGTCAATTAGATATAATTTAGAAACAAAAGATATAATAAATGAATTAGATAAATATGAAGTTCTTTATAATGTCAATAGAAACTCAGATTATTTACCACTTGGTTTTATGATAAATGACAATAATAAAGAATATTTTGATATATATGGATCACCTTTTGAATATCAAAATATGCTGTTTAAATATTTGTATAAAAGTGAAATGGATTATTTAATTTCTCACGATATAGAGAAAATAAATAATAAAGAATATATTATTAATATTGATAATAATTATGATTTCTATATGTATTTTAATATAAATCAAAATGATTTATCATATGAAGTATATTTAGATGATAAATACATGGGAAATATTAATTATGAAAAAAAATTAATTCCTGTTAAAAATGAATATATTAATAATGTCAAATTAGATATAATTCCTAACGGTGATTATAATTATAAAGATAATTTAGACATATATTATTTAAATTACGATAATTTTAAAGAAGGAATAAATGAATTAAAACAAAATATATTTAATATTGAATCATTTAAAGATGATTATATAAAAGGAAATGTTAATATTAAAAACGATAAGCAAACATTGTGGACATCAATTCCTTATAATAAAGGATGGAAAATATTAGTTGATGGAAAAGAAACATCATATAAAGAAACATGGGATACTTTTATAAGTATTGATTTAGAAGAAGGATATCATGAAGTAGAATTTATTTTTGAAACAAAAGGATTAAAATTAGGACTAGTAATATTTTTAATTGGTGTAATTAGTTACATTGTTGTTGACAAAACAGTAAAGACGAGATATTCTGATAGTATAAAGAATAACCTCTCTTTGCCAAATGTAAAAAATCACAAATGAAAACAATTTTATAATAAAAGACTCCAAAAAAGAAGTAATTTAGATAGAAGGGAATAATCAATTTAAAGAATTAACAAATTATTTATATTGATTATACAAGTGATTATTATGAAAAAATTAAAAAAAGGATTCACATTAATAGAATTATTATCAGTAATAGTTGTAGTTGGGATACTCATTGTTGTAATTTTTCCAATAATAAATGATACAATAAAAAATTCAAAATTAAAAACATATAATACAACTATTCAAAACATTAAAACATCTGCTTCGATGTATACTAACGAATTTCCAAATAATTTAAGATGGTTTGTATCATCAGATGCAAGCAATAATGAATCAAATGAAGAATGGACATGTGTTCAAATTCAGAAACTAATTGAAAAAGGATATTTAAAAAATATTGAAGAATTAGGTAATGGAGTTATTACAAAAAATCCCGTTGACTCTGATAAATTGACAAAGACAACTGATTTTATTGAACTTCGCCGAGATAAAAACACATATGGATTATTAAGAGATAAAATAACATTAGAATCAAATAATTGCAATGGATATGATACAACTAATCCAAGGCTAGACATTAATTTAACTTTTGAAGATGGAAGCCCATATCTAACTACTTGGACTGATAAAAACATTGTTCAAACCATTACTGTAACTGATGCTAATGGAATAAGTCAGTTACAAATAAAGTATTCAGACAATGATGTTTATCATGAAATTGATAATATTGAAAAATATTCAAACACATGGATTGCTAAATTAGTCCAAACTGATGATATAAAAGCAGATATAATTAGAATTAAAGCAACAGATTATTTTGAAAATAGCATTGAAAAAAGTTATCGAATGTATTTAGATAAAAAAGCACCAACTTGTGAAATTAAATTAACTGGTTCAAAAACAAGTGAAAATAATGAATGGTATATAAGTGATGTTAATTTAGAATTAACTTATAATGATATGAGTGAAGTATCATATGGATTTTCAGAAGTTAATATTGAAAAGTATGATAATCTTACTAAAAATTTAACACATATTGAAAATACAGATATAACTGGGAAAAAGTATTATGCATACGTAAAAGACCAAGTAGGACATACCAACTATTGCGAAACTATTATTAAAAAAGATAATGTTACACCAAGTGGATTATCATTATCACCATATCCAAGCACATATATAAAAGGAATTTCATCACCTAGTATTTTACCACCAAGTGCTGTTAAATTTGGGACTTCTGGAGGAAAAACAACATGCACATGTAACGGAGTCAATTGCAGTAATTTAGGAAGCGTTTCTAACGGAACGCAAAATGTAGTTTGCACAGCCATAGGAAATAACGGATTGTCATCAAGCACAAGTAAGAGCATATATGTTCGAAATTGTTCAACATCATATAGTTCATGTTCATGTGGAAACTATGCTTATAATGAATGTGGGAATTATAAATATTGTGGTGAATGTCCGCCACCTCCACCTATAACACCAACTTGCGAATGTTCAGGAGACACATACGTTAGAAAAGGAAAAATTATCAATACTGGTGATAGGAAATGTCAAAATTTATATGGATTTTTTTCAACATGTGATGGGTGTAGTTGCACTAACAAAACAACACCAACATGTGAATGCAGTGATGATTATCAATGCCATAGTATTTATAACAGCAGTTATTCATGTAGTGATGGATGTAGTTGCGTTTTCAGTGGCGGTGGTGGTGATGGGGGATGCACCTCATCAGCTCAATGCGCAGATGATGATTATTGCTCAACTGATGGAACTTGTAAGTCACGAACTAGAGGTGGTGGATCAGATTCAACAACAGCGCCAACAACAGCGCCAACAACAGCACCAACAACAGCACCAACAACAGCACCAACAACAGCACCAACAACAGCAACAAGAAAAACTACAAAGAAATCAGGTTGTCCTGCTGGATTTATTGATACCAGTGATGGAGGATGTTGTGAGAAAGGTAGTAGTGACAAAATTAAAGCGTGTGAAAAATGATGAAAAAAGGGACAATAATATTTATAATTTTATTAATGTTTAGTGGCTGTGAAAAGAAAAAAGAAGATGTTAAAATAAAAGACAACATTGAAGGAACATATAAATTAGTTTCTGCCTTTAAATATCAAGAACAAGAAATGATTAGTTTTAATATTGGTGAAAAATCAACAAACTTTTTTATGATGATTACGCCTACTAAAATAATATTTAATCACACTATATGGGGACAACTAACTAAAGATGTCTTTGAATATAGAGTTATCGATAACATAATTGAAACAGATAAAGAAAATTACATCGGAACATCAAAATATAGATATGAACTAATTAAAAGTCCAATAAAAGATAATATTATTTTATATGAAGAACAAGTTGATGACACTATTTATAATATCGTAAAAGAATATGAAAGAATTACTGAAGAAGAATACATAAAATTAATAGGTGAAAACGATGAAAAATAAAATAATATTTAGTATAGTTTGCGCTTTTACCATAATGTTAATCATATTAGTAATTGTCTTTGTTGATTATTCAAATAATAAAAACAATCTATTAGAAGGATATTATAAATTAGAAAAAGTTATTACATATTATAACTTAGGACAAAGTGAATCAGAAACAGAAGTTACTGAGTTTGTAAATAATAAAAAATTATATTTTAATAAAGACAAACTTGAATCAAAAATAATGGATATTACCAATTATTATTATTTATTAGACGATAATAAATTATATTATAGCTTAAATAAAATAAAAGCAACTGAAAATATTCCATATTTTGAATATGAAATAAAAGATGAGTATTTAATATTAATTGTTTTTAATCGAGTAACTGAAACATATTATTATAAAAAAATTACGAAAGAAGAATATTAAATTCTTTTTTTTGTTGCAATGCTAATAGTAATGTGATATAATTTTACTATAAAATACTAGGAGGAAATTTATTATGAAACAAAAAGGATTTACTTTAGTAGAATTGATTGTTGTGATAATTGTAATAGGGATTTTAACAGTTGTTACTTTTCCAATAGTAAGAAATGTTATTGAAAATTCAAAACAAAAATCATACAATACAACTATTCAAAATATTAAAACATCAGCATCACTTTATTCTGTTGAATTTTTGGATAATTTAAAGTGGTTTGTGGCCTCAGAAAATAATGAAGAAAGTAATCAAGAATGGACATGCGTCCAAATTAAAAAGTTAATTGAAAAAGGGTACTTAAAAGATACAAGAAAAAATAATGATATAACAGAACCTTTTTTAATTAATCCAAGTGATGAAAATAAGAAGACTATGGTAGATAACTTTGTAGAATTAAGAAGAGATAAAACAACTCATTCAGTGTTAAGAGATTTAATCACTGTTGAATCAGAAAAATGTAATGGAGCTTATGATTCTAATGCTCCTCAAGTTAATGTTGTATTAACATATGCTAATAGCACAAATATTTATAATCAAGGATGGACTGATAAAGATATTGTTCAAACTATTACTGTTCAAGATGCCAATGGTATATCGTTATTACAAATGAAATATGAAGATGAATCAGAAAATGCTTATCGTGATATTCCCGTTGAAACCAAAAATGATACAACATGGATAGCTATTATTACTCAAAACGAAGATATTGAAAAAAGAATAAATATAAGAGCGAGAGATTTTTTCGAAAATGAAAACAATTCTACATCATATTCAATGCTTATTGATAAAACAGGGCCATCATGTAATATTGAATTAACTGGAACAAAGAGCAATGAAAGTAATGAATGGTATACATCAGATGTAGAAGTAA
>CAYVSY010000016.1:0-17983 GCA_964454255.1 uncultured Muribaculaceae bacterium | reverse complement strand
TACTCTATCCTACTGAGTTACAAGGACATTTTAGGACATTTATATATGTCCTTTTTCCCTAGCCTAATACTTAGGAGGGGATCGCTCTATCCAACTGAGCTACAGAGACAAAGAAAGACTATTTTAATAGTCTTATATCATTCTGGTAAAAAATAATATTGTAATAACTGCTGTATTCCTTAATTTTATTTTTAAAGATGAACTATAGTTATTTAAAAATTCAAATACTGATACTCCTTTATCTACAAAACTGACTAACCAACTTTCAGCATATTTTGGTAGTTTATTGGGAACAATAGGAAACATATGCGTCTCTATAATGTCTTTTTCTTTTTCAGAAATTATAAAAATACTTTCAGCATTATTAACAGCTTCAATATTATGTTTGAACACACTCAATGTTTTTGATTTCATATCTTTATTATTTGTCCAAAAAAAATCATGAAGCAATCCACCACGGGCCGTTTTTCTTTCATCTAATTTTAATACTTTGGAAATTTTATATGAAATATATGAAACTCTAAGTGAATGCGCAAATCTAGTTGTGCCGTGATGATCACAATCTTTTATTTGGATAAATTCATTATTATCTATTATATTTCTAACTATATTGACATATTCTTTATCATTGAATATATAGTTCATTATTTTATTACACCTCTATTTTTCTACTATTAGTATATCGTTAATATTTAATTCATAGAATAATAAATATCTATTTTTCACAAATAAAATAAAATTTTTATTATTTTATTTATCTAACATATTTAATAAGTTTATTTTAAACATATCTTTATCAGTATGGCTTTTTGATACCATTACACCTTTATATGTCGTAAGTTCAGATTGATGACCTTCGGTAAGTATGTCTTCTGGTGATATGGTATCAAGCATTACTATTTTTTGATTTTCATAAACTGTATAATGTAATACGATATCTCCATGCACTTTAGTAAACATTACATCAGTTGGTAATTTTAAGTCATATTTAATTATGCCTTCTTTTTGATTGGTTGAAGTGATTATGCCTTCGAATTTCCCTTCCCTAAATGAAGGATAAAATTCAAACATTAATTTTTTATATGCAAGCATATTATACTTCTTAACTGCTCGTTCTTTTTTCCTAAATTCATTTTCGCTTAAATATTCAATAATATAAGCATTTTTCATTTTAATTCCCCCTTATTATTCAACCAAATATACATGAATTATATCATAATATTCATTACTTGTCAATTTTTTCACCAATCTAGAGTGAAAAAGAGTAAATTTTCTTCGCAATGATTTTTTGATATAATTACTACATAATAAAAAGGTGGCATGTAGTAATGAATAGAAAAGAAAGAAGAAATTTAAGAAAAAACAAAAATTTAGTTATAGAATTGTATTCAATAATAAATAAATATTTACCTAATTTACTAAGTATGTTTGGTAATTTAACTGATAATAGGAATCAAAGTTACGTTACTTATCATATAAAAACAATTTGTGTTACAAGACTTTGGGGATTATTATGTGATTTAATCAATATGACTGACATTTCTTCTGAAGATTTTGATACTGCTAAATGTATAAATAATATATCTAAAATATGTAATCAAAAGTTAGAAAAACTTCCTTACTGGGAAACTATTCAAGATGTTTTTATAAATATTGATATAAATGAACTTAGAAACATTCAAAAATATATAGTTAAAGCCTTGATTAGATCTAAAATGTTTGATAGATATAGATTTAATGGATGTTTTCAACTATTATTTGATGGAACAGGATTATCAAATCATAATTATAACTTAAATGATAATTGTCTTCAAAGAAAACATAAAGATGGCAAAATATCCTATTATAAATATGTTCTTGAATGTAAATTGATTGTTAGTAATATTGTTATAAGTTTAGACTCTGAATTCATTGAAAATGATAAAATGCTTACTGAATGCAACAGACCCAATTATAAGTATTTGCAAAGACAATAAATGGAATTATATCTTTAATTTAAAACCCGATAGATTAAAAGAAATCAATGAATCTTTTGAAGATAACATTAATTTTAATAATGAGACATCTATTAAAGACTATTATTTATCAACTAATATTGAATATAAAAGCCATTATTTAAATGTATTTAAATTTGTAGAAAATATTGAAAATAGAAAGACCGGAAAAATTAAAACGACAACTTTTAGATATATCAGTAATTTAAATATTAATGATAAAAATATAGAAGAAATTGTTATTTTAGGAAGAAAAAGGTGAAAAATTGAAAATGAAGGTTTCTATACTCAAAAGCATAGAACTTTCAATATTACTCATTTATGTAGTAGGAATGATAATGCTATGAAAGCTCACTACTTCTTTATTCAATTTGCTCACACAATTAGACAATTATTAGAACAAGGGAATCTATTAACTAAGTCCTTAAAACTTAAAATAAAAGAAGTAAGCAAAGCCCTCATAGATACGCTTACTTCAATAACAATCTCAGATCTTAATATTTTAGAAACTAAATTTCAATTAAGATTTGATACTTAAATTATACTACATTTGTTCTTTGAAAGCACTACTTTTAAAAAAATTTAACACTGTAAAGTGTCTTTTTGTCATGAAATAAAATAATAAATATTGAGAAGAAAAAAATAGATAATTTATAATTTAACTATATTTCATCTATTTTCACTTCATTATTTATTTTCACTCTTTTTTACTGCCAATCTATTTCCTACACTTACATTATTATCTTATAAAAGAAAATAACAAAAAATAGGCCAAAGCCTATTAATCTCTATTACTATTTCGAGCCATTATAAATAATCTTAACACTTGAAAAATAGTTGTGATTAATGATGCAACATATGTTATAGCCGCTGCATTAAGCATAACTTTTGAACCTGCTTTTTCTTCGTTATCCAAAATAGCTAAATCATTTAAATTGATACTTGCTCTTTTTGACGCATCAAATTCAACTGGTAATGTAATTAATTGAAACAATATCATTCCACATAAAAGAATAATACCAATATATAAAACATTTAAAGCACCCGCTATTATTCCTATTATTATTGCTACATAACCTAAAGTAGATGATATGTTTACAAACGGAATAATAATATTTCTGAATTTCAAAAATCCATATTCTTCTTGATCTTGAATAGCGTGACCTGCTTCATGAGCTGCAATAGACGCTGATGAAATAGTTGAATTTCTATAAACATCAGATGATAATTTAATCACCTTTCTTTTAGGATCATAACAATCTGACATCAAGCCAGTTGTTTCTAAAACAAGCACATCTTTTAATCCATTTTTATCTAATATCATTCGTGCCACTTCAAATCCCGTAAACTCACGTTTGATTTTTATACTTTTATAAATGCTATATTTGCTCCTAACATACGATTGAGCTATTCCCGTTATAATAAAAGTTAATATTAAAATCCCATAAGTTATAATATTTTCGTAACCATAAAACATATTCATCCTCCTATCTTATTTCAAATATTGGTCCTTCTCTAGTATCTTTAATAAAAATGTTTTGTTCTTCTAAAGATTTCCTAATACTATCAGCTAATTCATAATTCTTGTTTTTTTTAGCTTCTTCTCTTTTTTTTATTATTTCTTTTATATAATTTAATTTTATTTCATCAATTTTTTTATCTTCTAACAAATCAAGTGAAAGTATTTTATCGAAATCATTAATTAAATATAATTTTGTTTTATTATTAACTTTTTCATCCTTGATAACATCATACAAAATAGTAAGCATCATTGATGTATTTAAATCCGCATTAACAGCTTCCATAAATAATTCTTTGTATTTATTAATCATACTATTCTGTATTTCTGCAGAATTATCATTTTTTTTAATTAATTTTACTTTGCTAAGTAATTTATCGTATGTATTTTGACAACTATCTAATAGTTCATACGAAAAAGCTAATTGCTTACGATAATGACTGTTTAAACACATTAGACGATAGGCCAATGGATTATAATTTTTATTTTTTAATAAATTTATTGTAAGAAATTCACCATTTGATTTACTCATTTTACCTTTTGCATCATTTAAATGTTCTACATGAAACCAATAAGAACACCACTTGTGACCAATATAACTTTCAGTTTGAGCTATTTCGTTAGTATGATGGGGAAAAATATTATCAACACCACCACAATGAATATCTAAATATTCACCTAAATATTTTAAAGAAATACATGAACATTCAATATGCCATCCTGGATATCCTAATCCCCATGGACTATCCCATTTTAATTCTTGATTTTGAAACTTTGATTTAGTAAACCATAAAACAAAATCAGTTTTATTTTTTTTATTTATATCTTCATTAACATCATTTCTAGCTCCAATTATTAAATCTTCCTCTTTATGATTAGTTAAGGTATAATAATTATCTAATTTAGACGTATCAAAATATATATTATCTCCGCTTTTATAAGCATAGCCATCATTTAATAATTTAGAAATCATATCAATATATAAATTAATACAAGATGTAGCCGAAATAACAGTATTAGGCTTATTAATATTCAATAATTTACAATCGTTAAAAAAACAATTAGTATAATATTCTGCAATTTCCATAACTGTTTTGTTTTCTCTAATAGCACCTTTTAACATTTTATCATCACCAGTATCAGAATCACTAGTTAAATGTCCAACATCAGTTATATTCATGACTCTATCAACATTATAGCCGATATATTTTAAGGATTTTTCCAATATATCTTCCATTATATAACATCTTAAATTACCAATATGAGCATAATGATATACCGTCGGTCCACATGTATATAATGTTACCTTATTTTTATTTTTAGGTTGAAATTCTTCAATATTTCTAGTTTGCGTATTATAAAGTCTCATTTAATCACCCCATTAATTATATTATTTTTTTAAATTGTTTAGGACTTTATCTTTACCCAATAAATATAAAGTATTAGCCAAATCTGGTCCATGCATAATCGAAGTAGTTTTTATTCTAATAGGCATATATAACATTTTCCCTTTAACATTAGCTTTATCTTTGGTTATGTTAATTGCTTCATTAATACTATTAATTGTCCAATCAGTAATTTTTTCTATCTCGTTTTTAAAAACATTTAATGTGTTTGAAATTATTCCATCACTTTGCATAAATGTTTCACACTCTTCATTCATTTGAAAGCTTTCATCAAAAAACAATTTAGTTAATTCTACAATTTCAGCACCATACTTTAATTCGCTTTGATATAAAAGAACCAATTCTTTTAACCATGTTTCATCTTTGGTAGATAAATCATATGCTTTTTCTAAATGAGGTTTAGTAATATTAAGTAATTCATTAATATTTAATTTTTTTATATAATGAGCATTAACCCAGCCCAATTTTTTAACATCATAAATAGATGGTGATTTGCTAATTCTTTTGGGATTAAATATTTTAATCAATTCTTCCATAGAAAAAATTTCTTCGTTTGTTTCAGGACTCCAACCTAAAAGAACCAAATAATTAACAATAGCATCTGGTAAATAGCCTTCTTTATATAAATCCATAAAAGAAGCATCACCATTTCTTTTTGATAATTTTTGACCATCTTCTCCTAAAACCATTGGTAAATGAATATATATTGGTTTTTCCCAGCCAAAAGCTTCATATAGTAAATTATATTTTGGTGTAGACATTAAATATTCATTACCCCTAGCAACATGAGTTATTTTCATTAAATGATCATCAACTACATTGGCAAAATTATATGTAGGAAAACCATCTGATTTCAATAAGATCTGATCTTCTAATATATTGTTATCAACGTTGATATTTCCATAAACAACATCAAGATAAGAACTAACACCATCTTTAGGCATTATTTGTCTTATAACATATTTATCACCGTTAGTAATTTTTCTTTTAATTTCTTCTTTTGATAAGCCTTTACAATAACCATCATATTTAAAAGCCACTTTTCTTATTTCGGCATCTTTTCTTAAACTTTCTAATCTTTCTTCGTCACAAAAACAATAATATGCCTTCCCTAATTCAACTAATTTTAAAGCATATTCTTTATAAATATCTTTTCTTAAACTTTGAATATAAGGTCCATATTTACCAGGATTATCAGGCCCTTCATCAAAATTAAGTCCACATAAATTACAGGTATCATATATAAATTCAACAGCTCCATCAACTTTACGTGTTTGATCAGTATCTTCAATGCGAAGAATAAAATCACCGTTGTCGTGTTTTGCAATCAAATATTCAAATATTGCACTTCGTAAATTACCGATATGCATAAATCCTGTTGGAGATGGTGCAAATCTTGTTCTAACTTTTTCCATAAAATCACCTAGTAATATTATATCATTATATTAAAAAAAAAGAAACAATTGTTTCTAATTCTTTACTTCGCACATAATAGATACATTAACCGCTTGTAATCCTTTTGGAGTTTCAATTAAATCAAAAGATACTACTTGTCCTTCGTTTAAAGACTTATAACCATCTTGTTTAATTGCAGAATAATGAACAAATATGTCTTCACCGGTCATATAATCAATGAATCCATAACCTTTTTCGTTATTAAACCATTTAACTTTTCCACTCATTTACATCCACCTCACCTTCCGTAATACCTTACATTTAAATTATAAAACAAAATATTTATTATGTTATTAATATTAAGACTACATATTTCGACATAAAATACAACCCTCATTTATTATATATTATATGGAAAAACAAATATTAAATTTATAAAACAATTACTATTTTTTAAAACTATATTTAATTTTGTTAACTAAAAGTTATTCAAACCTAAAAAAAATAACTCGTTTTGAGTTATTCAATTGTAATATTCATTGTCTCTAATATTCTATTTAAATCATTTATATTTTCAAAATAAATTTCCATCTTTTTATTTGAAACTTTTACTTTAGTTCCCAATATTTCTTTCATATTATTTTCTAAATATCGATAATCATTAAATACTTTTTTTCTAGAAACAATATTTTTTTTCTTAATATCATTATTATTAGATGTTATATTTTCTAAATCATGAACACTTAAATTCTTATCAAGTATTCTACTAGCCAATTCTTTAATTGTTTCAACATCTTCTATTTTACTTAATACTCTAGCATGTCCCATTGATAATTTATTATTTAGTATCATATCTTGAACATTTTTAGGTAATCGAAGTAATCCCAACATATTAGTGATATGACTTCTACTTTTACCTATTTTATCAGCTAAATCTTCTTGTCTAATATGAAGACTATCAATAATTCCTTTATAAGCCCAAGCCAATTCAATAGCTGATAAATTTTCCCTTTGAAGATTTTCTAACAAAGCAATCTCTCTCATTTCACTATCCGTAAAATTGCGAATAATTGCTGGAATAGTTACTTTGCCAGCTAATTTAGATGCTTTTACTCTTCGTTCTCCAGCAACCAAGTCATAACCTTTTATACTTTTCTTTAATATAACTGGTTGAAAAACGCCATAATTTTTAATTGATAAAGCCAATTCATCTAAAGCATTTTGATCAAATGATTTTCTTGGTTGATATGGATTACTCCTAATTTCATTTAAATTAATTTCTAATATTTCATCTTGACTTGCTGATTCTACAATATTATTTTCAAAGGAATCAAAATCAAGGATTTCATTTGTAAATAATTGTTCTAGCCCTCTACCTAGAGCTTTCTTCTTTTCTTGCATTTCTTTCAATTACCTCCTTAGCTAAATTTAAATAGGCCAAAGTTCCTTTACTTTTAGGATCATATGATGATATTGGTTTACCATGTGATGGTGATTCAGCTAATCGAACCAATCGTGGAATAATAGTATCATATACTCTTTCTTTAAAAAAGCCCCTAATGTTTTCTACCACTTCCAAACCCAAATTAGTATTTGAATACAGCATAGTAAGTAAAACACCTTCTATATCTAATTCTGGATTTATTTTTTTCTTAGCTAACATTATTGTATTCATTAATTGCATAATTCCCTCTAAAGCAAAAAATTCACACTGAACAGGAATAATAACTGAATCAGCTGCACTTAAAGCATTTGTTGTCAATATACCCAGTGATGGTGGACAATCAATTATAACATAATCATAATTATTTTTTACTCTGTCTAATTCTACTTTTAATTGTTTTGTTTTATCAAATAATATTCCTTTTTCTATTGCCTTCTTTTCCATATTAATTAATTCAATATCAAGTCCAGCTAAATTCATATAGGCCGGAATAATACTCAAATTTTTATATTTTGTTTTAATAATTGAATTATCAATTGGTATTTTATTAATTAAAACTTCATATATAGTATTTTCTACATCACCTTTATTTATTCCAACACCAGTTGTGGCATTACCTTGAGCATCAAAATCAATAAGTAAAACTTTTTTGTTTAATATTCCTAATGAAGATGATAAATTTATACTAGTAGTTGTTTTACCAACACCACCCTTTTGATTTACCATCGCAATTACCTTTCCCACAATCTTCACCTTCTACATCAATCTATTATCTATTTTACCAAAAAAATAAGAAAAAAGAAATAGTTAATTGCTTTTATTTAATGGTTTTGAACATTGCAATAAAAGTAATTTGCTAAATAGTCATAATAAGAGACAAACTTAAAAATAATAATAAAATATAATTTATATTATCTTTATATAATAAACAATATTTAAAATACAAAATAATTTTTTTATTTATCTTATATCAAAATAATAATTCGATAATTTAAAAAAATTAAAAAAATAAGAAAATATGTTATAATATCTAACAAGTAGGTGATAATATGACTATTACAAACAATTTACTAAAAGATTTATGTTTAGACAATTATGAGAATATAATTGTTGGTGTAAGTGGTGGCCCAGATTCAATGGCATTGCTTCATTATTTAATTCGTAATTGTGATAAAAAAATTATTTGTGCACATATTAACCATAAAGTTCGAAAAGAAAGTGATGAAGAAGAACTATATGTTAAAAAATATTGTGAAAAAAATAATATTATATTTGAATCAATAAAATTAAACAATTGGACAGAGAATAATTTTGAAAATGAAGCTAGACATAAAAGATACAATTTTTACGAAAAACTAATGAAAAAATATTATACTAAATATTTATTTTTAGCTCATCATGGTGATGATTTAATTGAAACTATTTTAATGAAAATAGAACGTGGTTCTGATTTAGAAGGATATGCCGGTTTTAAAAAGATCGGATATAACAATAAATATTATATTATTAGACCATTTATTGAATATACCAAAGGAGATTTACTAAATTATTGTGAACAATATGGTATTAAATATTATGTTGACAAAACAAATTTTTCCAATAAATATACAAGAAACAGACATAGAAACACAGTATTACCACTATTAAAAAAAGAAGATAGCATCATTCATATAAAATTTTATAAATATTCTAATATCTTACACGAATATGACGATTATATTAAAAGAACAATTGAAAAAACAATTCCTAATATTTATAAAAAAAATATATTAAATATAAATAAATTCATTAAAGAAGATCCCTTTATTCAAAAACATATTATTTATTATATTTTAAAACAAATTTATAACAATGCTAGTGGAATTATAAAAGAAAAACACATAAATAATATACAAAATATTATTTATAATGATAAACCAAATTTAATTCAAAATTTGCCCAATAATGTAATAGTCAAAAAAGAATACAACAATTTATATTTTAATTTAAACAATACCTTTCAAAATAATTATAAAATTAAACTAGATAAAGAAAATATCATTAATAATCATATTATTAAAATAATTGATGATTGTTTAGAAGATGGTAATGATATCTGTAGATTAAATTCAAAAAATTTAAAAATGCCCCTATATATAAGAAATAAAAAAATAGGCGATATAATTAAAGTAAAAGGATTAAATGGAAGTAAAAAAATTAAAGATATTTTTATTAATGAAAAAGTTCCAACTAGTTTAAGGGACAATTATCCCGTTATTGTGGATAATGACGATAATATTTTATGGATTCCAAATTTAAAAAAATCAATATACAATATTGAAAAAAATAATATTTATGATATAATACTTAAAGATTGTGAAAGGAATGATTATATTGAAAAACAACAAAAATTTTAAAAGAGGGATAATCCCATATATAGGACTTTTCTTATTTATTATTGGATGCTTAATATTTTTTGATAATGCTGGTAGAAAAGTTAATGAATGGGCATACGACGATTTTATTAAAAGTATGACTAATAATGAAATATTAGAAATAACCATTACCCCAAAAACAAGAACAGAAGTATATGAAATAACGGGTAAATTAAAGAGTTATGGTGATAATGAAAGTTTTATTTTGACTTTACCTCGTTCTGATGAAGTAATATCAAGAATACTAAAAAATAGAGATAATAATGAATTTAAATTAACAATTGTAACCGATCCAGAAGCATCATCTTGGTTAGCAATTATTGTCAATGTTTTACCAATCGGATTATTAGTTCTCGGAACATTATGGTTAGTTTCAAGACAAATTGGAGGAAATTCAAAATCAATGGATTTTGGAAAAAGTAAAGCCAAGTTGTTAGAAGAAGGAACAAAAACAACATTTAAAGATGTGGCTGGATTAACAGAAGAAAAAGAAGAAGTTCAAGAATTAATTGATTTCTTAAAAAATCCAAAGAAATTTCAAAGTATGGGTGCAAGAATTCCTAAAGGTGTTCTGTTAGTAGGACCTCCAGGAACTGGTAAAACTCTATTAGCAAGAGCTGTTGCAGGTGAAGCAAAAGTTCCCTTCTATTATATTAGCGGTTCTGATTTTGTAGAATTATTTGTAGGTGTTGGTGCTAGTCGTGTAAGAGATATGTTTAAACAAGCTAAATTTAATGCACCATGCTTAATATTTATAGATGAAATTGACGCTGTCGGTAGACAAAGAGGAACTGGTTTAGGTGGTGGCCATGACGAACGTGAGCAAACACTAAATCAATTACTTACTGAAATGGATGGATTTGGTGCAAACGAAGGTATTATAATAATTGCCGCTACTAATAGACCAGACGTTTTAGATCCAGCATTACTTAGACCGGGAAGATTTGATAGACAAGTTACCGTATCACTTCCAGATAAAAATGCCAGAGAAGAAATATTAAAAGTTCATGCTAAAAATAAAACATTAGCTAAAAATATTACTCTAGATTATTTAGCTAAAAGAACACCAGGTTTTAGTGGAGCTGATTTAGAAAATTTACTTAATGAAGCTGCTTTATTAACAGTTAGAAGAGACAAAAAACAAATTACTATGAACGAAATTGACGAAGCAACCGATCGCGTTTTAATGGGACCAGCTAAAGTAACAAAAAAATATACCGAAAAAGAAAAAAAATTAGTTGCCTACCACGAAGCCGGACATGTTGTTTTAGGGCTAAAATTAGATGGAGCTAACGATGTTCAGAAAGTTACTATTATTCCACGTGGCCCTGCCGGCGGATATACCATGATGACTCCTAAAGAAGAAACATTTAATTATACTAAAAACGAATTATTAGAATCAATATCTGGTTTATTAGGTGGTCGCATTGCCGAAGAAATAGAATTTAACGAAATAACTACTGGCGCTCACGATGATTTTAAAAAAGCTACTAAGATTGCACGAAGCATGGTTACCGAATATGGAATGAGTAACCTTGGTCCTATTCGCTTTGAAGAACCAGATACAAATACTTTTTTAGGTAGAGATTATACTAAAAATAGAAATGTATCAGATACCGTGGCTCATGAAATTGATGAGGAAATGAGAAGTATAATTAACGATTGTTATGCAAAGACTAAAAAAATAATAAAAGAAAATAAAGATTTATTAGATTTAATTGCCAATGCATTATTAGAAAACGAAACTCTTACTAAAGAACAAATTGATTATTTAGTAGAAAATAAAAAAATGCCAACTTATGAAATTAAAAACGACGATAAAGATAACGAATAACAAAAAAGAATCCCGCTTATTAATGAGGGGTTCTTTTTATTTAGAATAAATAATAATTTTAATTATCAATTCTTTATTATTTATTTGACATATTTTTATTCTTGAATTCTAATGACATATTCTCCATTCCTAGTATATAGATATTTCTCTTGAGCATATTTGGCAATATAAAGTGGATCTTCTAATTTAAGTATATCAGTTTGTAATTTTTCTTCTTCGCCTTGTAATTCAGATAATTGTTTATTTAATAAATTTTTTTCTGTTTTAACCTGTTCAATTTCAAATAAATTATTATATAAATTATAAGTTAATAAAGAAATTGTTACACCAAAAAACAATAAAGCCAGCAACAATCTAAATTTAAATCTTTTTCTTTTTTTTGGTGATGTCATAGATATACCTCCTAGCATAGTAATTATAACACATCCTTTTTTCTTTTACAAACAGTTTTACATATAAACATTGAAAAAACGTAACCTGTCAATATACAAAGAAAAAAATAAAAATGTAATATTCCATTATTAATATATTGTAATATTATAAAATACAATAAACTAATATCTATTATTAAAAATAAACTAATTAATATTTTATATACTAATAAACCTTTATACAAAAATTTATCATTTAATAAAAAAATAAAATAAATTAATATTCCATATGCAAAAGAAAAACATAAAGAATATATTTGTATTTTTAATATCATTTAAACAACTTATTAAATAATGAACTTTCTTTTTCTTTTTTTAAATTACCTTCAAAGTAACATAAATTATCTATTCTTCCTTTAATTGATACATTACCTTGATAAGTATCTAATTTAATAATTTCTAATTCATTACCTTTAATAACTAAAAAACCCATTGATGTTTCCATTAAAAATTCTTCGTTATCAAAACTTTCTATTTTTTTAACACCTGTTACTAAGATATTTTTTCTTTCGTTAATAGTAATTCCATGATTGTAATTAATTTCCGACTTGTCCATTATTATCCTCCTAGAAAACAATATGAAAAAAAATATAAATTATGCATTTATATTATAATATTATCTTACTTTTTTATTTACAATCGCCGTTTGATTTGAATCTAACGTCATCGTTTCACCAATAAAATAATATCTAATATTTATTGACAAATTAATATCGTTAGCACCATTATTAATTAAATGTATAGGCACATTAATAGTTTGACCAGCTGATATTGTGCCACTGGTAATTAAATTTTCCGTTGCAGCATTAACTAGTTGACTAACTACTAAATCTGTTGAAGTTCCTGATATTATACTATAATACAATTGATATTTAATTGGTGATGAATTATTACTTTTAACTTTAAAATTAATATTTTTTTCATTTTCTGATTTTATTACAAACGAATTACCATCTGTAATTCCAACATCATAAGTATCAATTGTATTAACATTTGGCGTTGCAGATATTTCCATTGATTTCATATATAAACCATAAGTAGAATATACAGATAAACAAACAAGACCAAATACAATAGTAAACATCGCAAGGTTTTGTCTATACGAATTACCTAATAATTTTAAAAAACTTTTACTTTTGACAATTTTCATATTATCACCATATCTTATCAAATTAATTATAACTTAAAAGATAATATTTAGTCAAGAAAAAAGACTCAATAAATAATTATTCAGTCTTATTATATTCGTCTAAAATTGTTTTTTCAAACATTTGACGTGTTTCAGTATTTATTGGATGAGCAACATCTTTATATCCGCCTGTAGGCATTGGTCTACTAGGCATCGCAATAAATAATCCATTTTCACCATTAATGATTCTTATATCATGAATTGCAAATGCTTCATCTATTGTAACAGAAGCTATTCCTTTCATACGAGAGTTTTCTTTGTCAATTTTACGAACTATAACTGAAGTTATCTTCAATTTCATTCACTCCTTCCAAAAAGCGTTATACTCTTACTAATACATTTTATAACACAATTATGAAAAAAGTCAATAATTATTTAAATATTTACACAAAAAATTAATAATATATTCTATAAAAAAATCATTTGAACTGTTTTTGTTAAAACATCTACGTAAGAAAAAGATTTAATATCATTATTTAAAAGTTTTACTATAAATACTTGATCGTATACTTCGTGTATAATTCCAAAATATTCCTCATTTTTATTACGACTGCCAAAAACCATTATTTTTACCTTAGATCCTATGTTTTCAGAAACTTTAATTTTAATATTATTTATTATCATTCGCGCGGATATCCTATATACATTGTTCCTTTTGTCTTAATACCGCCCATTCCATCAGTTTTATATTTAGTTTTATTCAATATATCAATTAAACTTATGTCTTTTCCTTTATCAGAAAAAGATAATGACGTTGCTACAATAGCCGGATCTAATGCATGAATATTAACTCTTTTAGGACTAGATGCAAAATTAGCACCAGCTTTTATTAGTTCTTCGTAATTTGATTGACAAGCGCCTGCAATAATTAATAATTTTTCTTGAGATTTTTCATATTCTCTCGCCTCATGAATTGCTAATACAAAATTTCTAGTATTTTTGTATTTTTCATTATCCTTTCTCTTTCTATAATACGCATCATGGCCAGTAATAACTAAAATGTCTGGTTTATACATATCAAGATATCCTCTAATATTAGTTTCTAAATTGTTTTCTGAACATAAAACACCATATGCCTTAACCCTGTTTTTTTTATAAAAAACACTACATTTTTTTAAATACTCTTCATCACTATCTATATGTAATATTTTACCCGGAAGGTAAAAGTATTCATTTCTATCTAATGATTTATATTCACCAATATCAAAAAAAACATCTTCTTCAACAACATCCTTATTATATTTTTTCAAATCGTCAATGTCAGAATCAGCAATTAATCTAATATTAACGCCACATAAAAGACATTCGTTATCCTTAATTTCAGATATTTTAAAAATAATATCATTATTATAAGAATTCCTAGTTACAATATCTCCCACATTAAACATAACATTCACCCATTAAAGAATATGCAAAATAAAAAAATCTAGAACCTTCTAGATTAAATTATTAGATATATCCACAAACATTTCTAATGTGATAGATTCTGCTCTAACAGATAAATCAAAATTATATTTTTTTAAAACTAAACTTATTATATTTAAATTATACTCATATAAATTATTTTTAAGAGTTTTTCTTTTAAATTTAAAGCTATCCTTAATTAATTTATTAAAAATATTTATATCTTTTACAAAAAGTTTATTCTGTTTTAAATTTAATTCAATAACACTACTATCTACATTAGGTCTAGGAATAAAACAATTCCGACTAACATCAATAATTTTTTTTATATCATAGTAATAGTTTAAGAAAACTGTTAAAGAATTATAATCTCTTGAATTTGGTTTAGCAGTAAATCTATCTGCAACTTCTTTTTGCATCATCACTACAATCTTATCAGGATTTATTTTTTCGTCAATTAATTTAGTAATTATTGGTGTTGTTATATAATAAGGCAAATTTGAAATAAAATATAGTTTTTTATATGAATATTTTTTAATATAAGACAATACATCTACTTTAAGAAAATTATCAATAATTATTTCATAATTATCATATAAAGATAACTTACTATTTAATACTTCTTCTAGTCTTTTATCAATTTCAAAGCATATTAAATTTTTACATTTTTTAATAATTTTTGTTGTTAACGCGCCATTACCAGGTCCAACTTCAATAACTAATGTTTCATTATCAATAGAACATTTTTCAACTATGTTATTAATTATATTTTCATCTTTTAAAAAATTTTGTCCTAAAGATTTTTTAAAATTAAATTTTTCCATTTAATCACACCCATAATAAAATTATATAATAAATAATAAAAAAAGAAAAGTTTATTTACCTCTTCTCAACAATTCAAATGTAACATTATTTATTTTTCCAATAGTATTATTAGCAAGACTTTCACTTTCAAACAGCAAATCAAATAAAGTTACTTTCCCATAACCAACTGATCCACCACGATCTAAAACAATCGCTATTATTGGTTCCATATTTATAACATTACTAATTCTAACAATAGAATAAAATGGTAATTTAGTCAAATCGTCATCTTTTACCGTTCCGGCCGCAACAATTCTAACGCGACCAAATTCTGGATCATCATAATATATTGTATTACTAATATCATAATTAGCAGCCGTCAAATTTCCACATCCACGGCAATCGTTTCCATAACCTGTTAATGTTCCTACATAAGTTTCAATAACATTATAACTAGATTCAACAACAGATTCTTTTTTTGTTTCTTCTCCCTTAATAATTGGTTCAATTGGTTCAATTTTTTCTTTAATAACCGTCTTTTCTTCTTCAACAATTATTGGTTTAATTACTTCTTTAATAATCGTCTCTTTTTCTTCAACAATCAATTTTTCTGGTTCTTCAGCCATAGGTGAAGTAATAATATTATTACCAGTAGTAACAATTCTTTCTAATGCAATTAATGAAGAATCAGTAATGACTTTTTCAGCATTCAAATTATTAGAATTAATTGTTGTTTTAATCGAAGAACCATTAAATGTTACAATACAAAAGAAGATAGCTAAAATCAATTCAGCAAGTGGCGCAACTAAATTTATAAAATGTTTTTTCACCAATTAATTCACCTCTATATATTTTTTATATACCTATAAAGTATAACATTATTTGTAATAAAAGTCAAACAAACTAGACGCATTGACAGTGGTTATATTTTCCACTTCGGATATTGAAATATTTAATATATTGGCTATTTTCTCAGCTACATATTTAATATATATAGGATTATTCGTTTTACCGCGATATGGTTCAGGTGTTAAATATGGAGAGTCAGTTTCTAACAACAAATGAGAAATTCCGACACTTTTTATAACTTCTACTATATTTACAGCATTTTTAAAAGTTACTACTCCACCAATACCAAGAAATAAACCCATATTAATAAATTTTTTAGCCATATCTATACTACCATTATATGCATGTAAGACACCCTTTATACCAGAATACATATTTAAAATATTATATGTATCATTAATTGAATCTCTACTATGAATAATAATAGGTTTATTATATTTATTAGACAATTCAATTTGTTTCTCAAAATAAAAAGACTGTTTAACTTTATCAGTATTATCATAATGATAATCTAATCCAATTTCACCAATCCCAACAATCTTCTTATCATTAATATGTTCTTCTAACCATATCAAATCAGATTCATTTATATCATTTAATTCAGTTGGATGAAATCCAATAGCACCATATACATTATCATATTTTATAATTGTTTCTAATACTTCCATATTAGATTTACGATCACATCCACAAATAATTATTTTATCAACACAATTTAAAGATAAATCCGAAATCACTTTAGATATATCAGAATAATATTCACAAAAAATATGACAATGAGTATCTATCACATTAACCTCCCACTATAATTTAATTAATTTTATAAATGATAACAACAAGCAAAAAAAATATACATTATCAATAAAAGCAAAATTAATATATGCAAAACTACCAGTAACTACTAAAATACTACCTATAAAAAGTATATCTTTTCTTAATACTTTTTTAGTAAGCCTTTTCACAGTATCTTCCTTTCACACTACACAAATAATATATCAAAAAAATTTAAATAAATCTATTAAATATAAAAAAAAATAATAATTTTACAAAAAATGTAAAATTATTATTTTTTAATACTCCATTTGTTTATAATATATTAATAAACTAGAAGCACACCCCGAACCCCGTAACCCGAGCTAGCGCCGCCGCGGCTGCTGCCGAAGGCAAACGCACCGGCACCAGAACCATCGTTACAGTAGCCACCGCGAAGGAACCAAGGGTTATTGGCGTAAACAAAGAAAGCGCGATCACTATTCCATGCACGTGTTTCACCGGTTGCGTCTCCTAAATGACTTCTATT
>CAYVSY010000015.1:0-18926 GCA_964454255.1 uncultured Muribaculaceae bacterium | reverse complement strand
TAAAAAAAAGTATTTTTTTAATACTCTTCTTTATTTATTTTTTTATAATAATATGTATTAGTTACATCAAAACGTTCAACCAATATTAAATAATTATCACTAATTTCAAATTCAAAACTTAAGACATTATCAAGTTTATCTTTATCAATTTCATTTAAACTATAATATATTTTATTATCTTTAATTAAATAATAATAATTACCAGTATTTAAAATCTTAGATTCAATTTTATCTACCATAATATTTAATTTTTTATCATTATAAAATGTATTTTGTTCATTAATTTTTTCTTCATTACCTGTTTTATAATATGATGTTACCTTTTCTAATTTATAATATCCTATTAATTCTGCATTATTTAAATTATTATTTTTATAAAGCAATATTCCAAGAACAACTAAAACTAATAATATAATTATACATATAATTAAAAATATGTTTTTTTTATTTTTCATTATTAGTAACTTCCTTTCTAATGGTATAATACTGGTTTTTGTCGATTTTTTCATAAACACGTTCAATAACACCAAATTCTTCATTAGTTAATTGTAAAAATTGTGAAAGTATAATATTATCATTTAGAATATTTTTATCAATCTTATATTTCATTTCAGCGACACCATTAGAATTTATTTTATCAAATTTCATACTATTATTTTCAATAGTATATTTGAATTCTTCATAACCTAATATAGAATTATATGGCCTATAAAATCTAATATTACCTTTTGAAATTATTACAAAATAATTATCAATATCATATGAACAATTAACTAATAATTTGTTTTTATATACACATGAACGTAACAATTTGTAATATCCATCATCAATTTCTGATGATACTTTATCAACACGACTATTTAAATTACACCCAGATAGAATTAATAGTAAAATTAACAATATTTTTTTCATTAATTTCCTCCATTTAGCCAATCATCTATTTCATCTTCAGTCCAGCCACCTGCTGGTTTACAAGAACAAGAAATAACATCCTCACAATAATACATTGCACCACAATAACCACATCCAGATGGACAAGAATCTACCCATCCTCCATCATCATCATCGTCATTATATGAAGGCGGATTATATGTGCAAGTGCATCTATCAGCGCATGTATAGTATTGACCATATGAATTACATTGACGATTATTTGAACATTCACATACTGGAGCTGGTGGATTATACACACAACTACATCCGTTACATGTGTAATTTGTTCCACATTGAGAATTCGAACTACATTCACAACAACTAGGACATGTTATTCTATTACCACATTCATCATATTCATAACCTCCACATGTATAACAATATGATCTTGATTGACAATTTCTAACCGTTAAACTTCTTGAAGAAGAATTTGATAATCCATTATTTGCAGTCGAATTACATACAATATTAATTGTTCCATTTGATACACTATTTAAATTGGTGCATACCGTTCCATTACATGTGCATGAAGTTGTTCCACCTGATACACCAAAGGTTGCACTGACTGGCGGAATACCAGATGGTGATGATTTAGATTTTACAAACGTTGATGGATAAGCCGTTAATATTGGTGCAATTGGTGTAACACTATCTTTTTTAACTTCTTTTAAGCAAGAATTTGTTCTTCCTAAAGCATCTTTAACATATCCATAATAAATTGTTGACGCCGTATTTTCAGTTTGAATAAGAGATGTTGTAGTGCTAGGATAAGTTGCAGTTGAAGATTTTGATAAACCATACCCATTAATGCTTAAACCAACTTTTTGTAATGTAACGGTTACATTACTTGTCCACCAATCATTATTACTATATGTTTTTGTTCCTGCTAATTCAATATTACATGATGGACCAGTTTTATCTATATTTATATTATATGAATTATTAGTTGCTTGAGTGAAATAATCTTTTGCCTCAACTTCAAAGTTACCACTAATATCAGATTGTTGTAATAAAGTAGTTGACCAATATTTATCAGTTTTAGTTATACTATTTTCAGAAATATTAATATCAGTTCCATTTAAAAATATTTTTAAATCAGTAATACCATTACCATCACTAGCGGTTATTGTTTGAACAACATTTTTGTCAGTCCATTCACCATTATATAGAGTTCCATCTTCATATTTTAATACAATCGTTATAACTGGAGGAGTGCTATCATATCCACCATTACACAATTCTGTTTCTAAAGTAATACTATCTTTATTTAAAGCATGAGTAACCTTATTTCTCCTTACTTCAATAAGAGTATTAGGATCAATTTCAGTATTATCTATTGGATTAATTAATGGTTCTTTAACGAATCCAGACTCCACTAATTTATTAATTTGAAGACAAGACCATTCTTCATTAGATTCTAAATTATTATTATCAGATGAAACAAACCATTTGACATCATCTTCAAACTCAGTAGAATAAAGTGATGCTGATGTTTTAAGATTTTGAATCATCGTATTATATGATTGTTGTTTAGAACCACTAGTAATATTTTTTACAGTTGGAAATATAATTATTGCAATAATTCCAACTACCATAATCGTTATAATAAGTTCTATTAATGTAAAACCTTTTCTTTTCATTTTTTCACCTCTATTAATTATATTATACAATATTTTTTTTAATTTGTCGTATATATTACAAAAATAAATATCAAAAAAAGTCGATATTTATTTCATGAGAACATTTAAAATTTTTATAAAGTCTATCTTAAATATAAAAATTATTATAGCCGCTATAGCTAAAAAAGGTCCAAATGGTATTATATTATCTTTTTTTCTAATTAAAATATATAATGACATAGGAAAAGCAATAAATGTTCCTAAAAATATAGTAATAATTGATTTTTCTATTCCAAACACCAATCCGAAGAAAAACATTAATTTAATATCTCCACCACCAAGAGATTCTTTTTTAAATACCGCATCACCTAATAATTTTATTAAATACATTATTCCAAATGATATTATACCTGCAATAGCACTACAAGCAACATATTCTAAACCAAAACTAAAAAATTGAAATATTATAATAAATATAGATCCTATCATTATAACTTCATCTAATATTACCATATATTCAATATCAGATATAATTGTAATTATTAAAACCGATATAAATATTAAGGCAATAACAAGTTCCAATGACAATCCATATATATCATATGACATTGCAAATAAAACACCACTAATAATCTCTGTCCATAAACAATTAATAGGAATTTTTTTATGACATTTATGACATTTTCCACCTAAAAACACATAAGAAATTATAGGAATAAGTTCATACCATTTTAATTTATGGTCACATTCTTCACAATGTGATGAAGGAAAAATAATAGATTGTTTTTTAGTAACTCTATTTGCTACAACATTATAGAAAGAACCCATAACAGTTCCAAGAATAAATAGGACAATTAGAAAATACGTGTCCATTGTCAACACCCCGTTACATAATATTTTTATACATATCAAACATTGGAATAACAATTGCTAAAACAATTAACCCAACAATTACCGCAAGTAAGACAATCATAATTGGTTCTATTAAACTTTTTAATTGTGTTACTAAATTATTTTCTTGTTCTTGATAATGATTAGCTACATTTGAAAGCATTTCCCCCATTTTACCTGTTTTTTCACCAGTTGCGAGCATTTCATAAGCTACTTGAGGGAAAGCCCAATGATTCTTAAATGTTACTGATATACCTAATCCAGCCGACAAATTAGTAATAGCGTCATTTATTAAATTCTTATATATTTCATTTTCGGTTATTTTTTCCAAAATATCCATTGAATCAGTAATAAATACATCATGATTTACTAATGACGAAAAAGTTTTCGTAAACATAAAGATTTCTTTATTAATAATAATCGATTTTACGACTGGTATATGCATTCCAAGCCATTGAATGATATATCTAAATGTTACAACATTTTTATACATAAATGAAAATAATAATATAAAAATTACTAATCCAACTGCTACCCATAAAGCATTATATTTCATAAAATTACTAACACCTATTATGAAATTAGTAATACCTGGTAATGTCATATCATTTTGATCATATATATTAACAAATTGAGGAACAATATACAATACCAAAAAAACTACAACTGCAATTGATATAATAAATATTACTGCTGGATAAGTTAAAGCAGAAATAATTTGTTTTTTAGTTTTATAAATAGACATATAATAATCGGCCATATCATCCAATGTAACCGTTAATTGCCCAGTCATTTCAGAAGTTTTAACCATGTTAATTAATAATTTAGGAAAAGCTTCGCCTTGCTTTAACATAGCATCACTAAATGTAACGCCTGAATTTAATTCATAAACAATACTTTGATATAATTTTTTTTCATTTCTATCTTTAATTTGTTTACTTAATATTCTAACTGAATCCACTAAAGTAATCCCTGATTTTACATAAGTAGATAATTGTGTTAAAAAGAAAGCTAATTGTTGAGGTTTTAACTTTTTCTTATTGCTAACCACTGAAATTCCACCGAAGAATGTTGAAAATTTATCTTCACTAATTTCATAAACAGTCCATCCTTGACTTGTTAAAAATGAATGAACTTCTAGTTTAGAATAAGCGTCATATTCACCATTGATAATTTTATCATTTTCATCTTTAACAACATACTTAAATTTTACTTTATTTTTATGTTTAACAGTATCTTTATCTTGATAATTCATAAGTAAAACTTTTCGTTCTAATTCTTTTCGTTCTTTCTTTTTAGGTTTTTCCTTTTCTTTTGGTTTAATTACCTTTTTAGGTTCTTCTTTTATTTCAGCAAAACTAGAATTAACTTTATTAAAAGTTCTTTTATCATCAAAAAGTGCTTTGAAAACAAATTCTTCTAATTTAAATACAACCCAAAATGGATATAATAATATCTTTAATAGCATAAAATTCCCACCAATCTATTCTTAATTACATTCTATCACACTTTTAATAAATTTTCACATTATTTTTTAAAAAACATACAATATTTTAGAAAGGAGTCCAATATTATGTTTGAAAGACCAATGTGGACACCATCATATGGTTCATTTTATCCCAATAATTTAGGAGGTTTATCAAGAGGAATAGGAAATATCGGATTAGGAACCCAAAGCGTTAGAGGTTTAGGTATAAGAAACTTAGGTGGAATAAAATCACTAACAAAAGGTATAAATTGGGGTGGTTTATTTTCCGGAGCCCAAAAAACATTAGGTATCGTTAATCAAGCTATTCCCCTTGTTAAAGAAGCAAAGCCAATGTTCAATAACATGAAAACAATGTTAAAACTAGCTACAGCTTTCAAAGATGAAACAGCATCAGAAAAAACACCTTCATCAAAAATTAGTAAAAAAGAAACAAAAAAAGAAGAAACAATTCCTTCTTCTAAAAATGTAAACAACAATGTAAACACACCGCAATTCTTTTTATAATTTATATAATCTAATTCTTAAATACATATTAATCTTCTTAATAAATTTAGTCCAAGGAATATTTTTAAAAATATTTTGAAGTTTTTTCAAATCAGAATCACACTTATTTAAAAATATTTCTTCTTTTTTACATAATAATTTTGGACCAAAATATAATTCTTTCGCAGTATATTTAATTTTACCTTTTCTAAAATTAATAATTGTATAATATTTATTACTATCCATTATTAAATTCTCATCATCAATATAAAAACCCATATTAATTATTGCTTTTCGAACTAAGATAATATCAGTATTAGCCTGAATAATAATTTGCTTAATGTTTTTTAAATTGGCATTAGCCAATATATTAATTATTGTTTTTCCACCCATTCCTGATATTATTATAGTGTCGATTTCAAACAAATTGATTTTTTCTAAACCATCACTCAAAATTACTTTAATCTTAGAATTTAAATTGTATAATTTAATATTTTTTTTAGCATTAGATAAAGCATTAATATTAACATCACTCGCAATAATATTAATATTTTTTTTATGTTGATATAAAAATATACTTAAATAAGCATGATCACAACCAACATCAACGATTGAACTATCATCACAAACAAAGTCACTAATTGCCTTCAACCTGGATGATAATTTAATCATTAAGAAAATCCTTTAATTTTCTAGAACGAGATGGATGTCTTAATTTACGTAAAGCTTTTGCTTCAATTTGTCTTATTCTTTCTCTAGTAACACCAAATATTTGACCAACTTCTTCAAGAGTTTTAGGTGAACCATTATCTAGTCCAAATCTAAGTCTTAATACTTGCTCTTCTCTTTCCGTTAAAGTAAGTAACAAATCAGATATTTCATCTTTTAATATTTCATGAGTTGTAAAATCTTCTGGTGACATATTATTAACATCTGGCACAAAATCACACAAATGTGAATCATCTTCTTCACCAATTGGTGTTTCTAAAGATACCGGTTCTTGAGCAATCTTCATTATTTCACGAATTTTATCTTCTGATAAGTTCATTTTTTTAGCTAATTCAGCATCAGATGGCTCTCTATTTAATTCGAGTGTTAATTGGCGTTGAAAACGTGACAATCTATTTATTGTTTCGACCATATGAACTGGAACTCTTATTGTTCTAGCTTGGTCAGCAATAGCTCTCGTTATAGCTTGTCTAATCCACCAAGTTGCATATGTTGAAAATTTATAACCTTTGGTAGCATCAAATTTTTCAACTGCCTTCATTAAACCAATATTACCTTCTTGAATTAAATCAAGAAATAACATCCCTCGACCTACATATCTTTTAGCAATTGATACAACTAAACGAAGATTAGCTTCAGCTAAAATATTTTTTGCTTCTTCTTCACCAGCAACTATTCTTTCTGATAAAGCTAATTCTTCCTGTAAAGATAAAAGACTGATTTTACCAATTTCTTTTAAATACATTCTAACTGGATCATTAATAGTCAATTCTTTAGAAATGTTATTATCTTCCAATAATTTTTCAAAATCAGAATCGCCACTTTCAGATGTTGGATCTTCTTCACCAACTTCTTCTGTTACTATTTCAATACCATTTTCCATAAGAGCATTATATAATTCATCTAAAGAATCACTATCTAAATCCAATCCCTTTAAAGCATTAGCTAATTCTTCATATGTAATCATACCTTTTTCTTTACCCTCAGTTATCAATGATTGTTTACGATCTTCAAATGTTTTAATTTCTTCTATCATTTTGTTACCTCTTTCCTAATATTAATTTTTTCATCTACTAAAGCTGCCTTAATCATTGGATCAATTTCTTTTTTAACATCACTATTTATATTTTCAATTTTTTTATCTATAACATAACCATTAATGATCTTAATGTAATCACTAATTTCTTCCTCCTTATTTATAGATATTATTTCATTAGTCATAACTTCTTTATATGTATTCATTAATTCTTCATTATCCTTTTCAGCTAAATAACTAAAAAAATCAGATGGATTAATTATTCCAATTTTATTATTATAATATATTATTTCATTAGCTAAAAAACGAAATAAATTATCTGGCATATAAGGAACTTGATGCTCAACTATAGATATTACATTAGAATCATTTATCATATGAAATAATAAGTTCCTTTCTGCTATTTGATATCTATTAACCTTCTTTTTATCACGAATAACTATATTTTTAATTTTTTTATTTGATTCTTTAAATTTTATATATTTATGATACAAAGTATCATATTCTATACTAAATTCATTAGCCATTTTTTTTAATGTTAACTCGACCATTATTTCATCACTTAATTTAGAAACTTCTTTTATACTATCATCAACATAAATAGATATATCTCTAATATCAGATAAATTTTTATTTTGCTTTAACATTTTCATTCTAAAATCCAACAAATTTTCAGCCGTTTCAATTTTATATTCAAATTTTTTAACTCCATTTTGTTTAATATATTCATCTGGATCCAAATTATCTTCCAATCGAATTATTCTAGGAATGATACCATTTTTTTCTAACATATTAGCAGCTGAAATGGTTGCTTCTTCACCAGCCAAATCACCATCAAAACATAAAACAACATTATCACTAAGCTTACGAATTAGAGAAACATGTTCTTTAGTTAAAGCTGTTCCCATAGTAGCAACACAATTATTTATCCCGACCATAGAACATCTAATAACATCCATAAATCCTTCCATAATTAGTATTTTTGAATTTTTTCTTAGCATTTCTTTAGCGCGATGATAATTATACAAAATAGAACCTTTTTTAAATATATCAGTTTCCTTTGTATTAATATATTTACTAGAATCTTTATAATTATATATTCTTCCACTAAATGCTACAACTCGACCATTAATATCATGAATAGGAAACATAATTCTATTAATAAATAAATCGTTCGAATTATTATTAGAAATTCCCAGATTAATTAATTTATCTAAATTATATTTTTTTTGAATTAAAATATCAGTTAAGGAAGATTTCATTGGTGATAAACCTATTTCAAATTTTTTTATTGTTTCAATATCAATATCCCTTTTTAATAAATAATCCAAAGCTTTTTTACCAGAAACAGTATTTATTGTATTTTGATAAAATTTTAAAGCAATATCATAAATATCGTAATCAATATTTTGATTTTTTTTAGAAATTGAATTGTTTAAATTATAGCCAAGCTTGTCCCCTAGCAATTTAACTGCTTCAATAAAAGATATATGTTCATAATCTGCAACAAACGTAAAAACATTACCACTTGTGCCACAAGAAAAACATGTATAAATTTGTTTATCAGGACTAACACTCATACTAGGCGAATGATCATCATGAAAAGGACAAACTCCAAAATAGTTTTTGCCTTTTTTTGTCAAAGATACATATTTTGATATAACATCAACAATATCTGTCTTATCTCTTATTTCATTAATAATAGACGAATCAATATGTGCCATATCAACACACCACCTAAATATAATATTCTACAAATTTTTTAAAATTTCTTTTTTGCAACATAAAAAAGTTAAAAATAGCGGGAATATCGTTATTTTTAACTTTTTAAATAAATTATATAACCTTGAACTATATTATTAATAAAATTCTATTGAGTTACTTTAAACAAACAAACAATACAAAACCATGATTGTTTATCATGGTTTAATTTTTTAATTACCTGGTTCTTTTATACAATTTATGTTAGACACCGTCCAACCATCTTCGCAAGAATAAACAGGTGTTGATGTTTTAATGCATGTTGTCCCACTTTTTGTCCAACCAGTTACACATGAATATGAAGTGGCAGCTTCTTTATAACATTGTGTTCCTGATAATGTCCAGCTTTCATCACACAAATATCCTTGAGTAGCAGCTTTCGAACACAAAAACCCTCTTTCTGCAACATTTTCATACTCTGTCATCGTATAACCAGTAATGCAACTCCAGCCATTTGGTGGAAGAGTTATATTAGTGCATGTATTTTGAATGCAATTTGCTGTTTTTTGTTTGTAATAACAAGTATTATTTGTAGTATTTAAAGTGTCATTAGTTCTAGTGCAAATGTATCCATAATTTGCTGCTTTATAACATTCATTGTTTGTAGTATTCAGACTTCCACCTACACTTGCGCATGTATATTCAGTAGTCGCAGCTAATGAGCATGTATTTCCACTTAATGTTCCGGAATCACATGTTTGCGTAACTATTGCTAATTTTTCACAATATCCGTTCCCATTTATTGGGGCATCTTCTGGACATAGTATTAGAGGCGCTATTAGCTCTTTTTTCTTACTTTCATTTCTTACTATCTTCATTAATGATTTTTCTAATATCGTTATATGTTTATTTACTATTATATTTTCATTTCCATTTAATAATATTATAGTATCATTTAATTTTTCTTCTTTTTCCGGACTGTTTACAATTATACTATGTTCTCCAGTTGAAACATATCCAAAATCAGCTACTCCTTCACTATTTATTGGAACAGTTATTGGATTTGAATGTAAGGTCGCTGTTCCTTCCATTGGGGTATCATCTTCGTTTAATAATGTTGGGGCGAATGGAACATATATTATTCCTACTTGATCTGCTTGAATTTCTATTGTCCCAGTCATATTTTTTCCTTGACTTTCATTCGATGCACTATTATCTAACCATATAAATAATGTATATGTTTTTGTTCCTGTTGCTCCGGTTAATGTTAAACCATTAAATAAATTAATTTCATTTTTTAATGGAATATTTGATGAAACCGTTACTAATGTATTATTATCCATTACTTTGTATTTTAATACTCCATTAGGAAAATTATTTGTTTCTATTTTTAAACTACCTTTTACCACTGCATCTAATGAACCATTATTTGATATAGTAAAAGCATTCTTATAACATAAATTATCATTACATAATGCATTATAAGCTGGTTCATCGGCGGGTATTAATGCATCTGCTTCTATTATACTTCCATCTTGATAATTAATAGACAATGTCCCTGATGTAACTATTGTTCCATTTAAACTTTGACTAGCTATATAATTAAACCATGCAAATGTTGAACCTAATAACATTATGGCAAAAGTAGTTATTCCTATTATTATATATTTATTTTTCCCTATTTTTTCTTTTATAATCTTCTCCTAATAAAAAATTTGAATTTATCAATTTCTTTTATTTACGCTTCAATTTTATCGTTTTTATCTAGTATTGTCAATTATCTTATAAACATACTATCTCCAAATGAAAAAAATCTATATTCATTATTAACAGCTATTTTATAAGCATTTAAAATATTTTCTTTTCCACCTAAAGCTGATACTAACATGATAAGTGTTGATTTAGGTAAATGAAAATTAGTTATTAAAGCATCTATTGCTTTAAATTTATATCCTGGATATATAAAAATATCTGTCCAGCCACTACTTTCTTTAAATTTATCATATTTATTCATAACCGTTTCTAAAACTCTTGTTGTTGTTGTCCCAACACTAATAATTCTTTTATTATTTTGCTTAGCATCATTTAATTTTTTAGCGACATCTTCGTTTATAACATAATATTCACTATGCATTTTATGACTTTTAACATCTGAAACATTAACTGGTCTAAATGTTCCTAATCCAACATGAAGAGTAACGTAAAGAATTTGAACACCTTTATCTGATACTTTTTGCAGTAAATCTTTAGTCCAATGCAATCCCGCCGTTGGAGCAGCCGCACTTCCCATACTTTTTGCATAAACCGTTTGATAACGGTCTTTATCTTTTAATTTTTCATGAATATATGGGGGTAATGGCATTTCACCCAGTGATTCTAATACTTCATAAAAAATCCCTTCATAACTGAAATTAAATATTCTAATACCATCATCACCAATGGCTACACATTCACCTACTAATATATCTCCAAAATTAATTTTTGTTCCTGTTTTTATACGTTTAGCTGGTGCACATAAGCATTCCCATTTATCGTTTTCAATATTTTTTAAAAGCAAAACTTCTATATGAGCCTTTGTTTCTTCTTTAACACCAAATAACCTTGCAGGCATAACTTTTGTATCATTTAAGACTAACACATCGTTTTCGTTTAACATATCAACAATATCATGAAACACTTTATGATCAATATTTCCATTTTTCATATCTAAAACCATTAATTTAGATTCATCTCTATGTTTCAAAGGAGTTTGCGCTATTAATTTATCAGGTAGATAATAATCAAAATCATCTGTTTTCATTTTTTTCTCCTTTTCAAAATCAATTTTTTAGGTTCACTACAATTATTATTGAATAAACTATTTAATTGAATCAATTCATTAATTCTCATGTTGTTAATCTTATTAATATTAATATTTTCAGCAGTTTTATTTAAACATTTTTTATTATCTAAATAGAATACATTTTTTTTATAGTCAGAAATAATTTTCATATCATGAAAAGAAGAAATTCCTAAATCACTTAATACTAAACTATAAATTATCAATATTGGAATAGCATTAATAATAATAAGTGGAATACCAGAAATTACTAATATTAACATAAGTTCCATTTTTTTATTTAATTTACCTACTATAGTTTTTTCATTATCACCTAAAACATTAAATTCATTTTTTCTGACTTGCGATTCCATAATATTATTTAATTTGTCTTTAGATAAATATGATATTTTTTTAGTTCCATTACCATAATAAATAATATTACGATTTGATCCACATTCTACATAATATTTAATATAATGGGAACTTTCTTCTTTATTAAGATAATACTTTTTCATAATTACCACCTTATTTTATTATTTCATATATTAAATCGTATTTTTTAGAACCACTTGATATTTCAAAATAATTAATCAACGATTCATAATCATCAAGTTTTTTATTTGAATATATTGTATATAGTATATCATTAGTATTAACATATTCATTTATATTTTTATTAATAACAATTCCAACTGAATAATCAATAATATCATCTTTTGTTTTTCTACCAGCACCCAAATTCATTGAATATTTACTTAATTCCAAAGAATTAATATTAGTTAAAAATCCATTTATTTTAGATTGAACTTCGTATTTATATCGAGCTTTTGGCAAAAAAATTATATCTCCTTTTTGATAGCTTATTAATTGAACAAATTTTTTATAAGCATCTAAATTTTCTAATTTTTCTAAAACCATTTTTTTAGCATCTATTAAAGAAATATTTAATCCACTAGAAACCATATAAGTAGAAAGTTCAATACATAATTCTCTTAAATTATTATGTTTATTATTTTTTAAAACATCAATTGCTTCTTCAATTTCCAGTGAATTCCCAATATTATTACCAAGAGGAATATCCATATTAGTAAGTAAACATATAACTTCTTTTTTATTACATTTACCAATATTAATCATTACACTAGCTAATTTTCTAGCATCAATTATGTTTTTAATTAGTGCACCTTTACCTACTTTAATATCAATAATAATACTATCAGCATTACAAGCCAATTTCTTACTCATAATTGACGAAGCAATTAATCCAATGCTTTCAACTGTTCCAGTTGCATCTCTTAAAGCATATATTTTTTTATCCGCAAGGACTAAGTTTTTGGTTTGGCTAACAATAACTATATGAATTTTTTTAATTTGATTAATTAATTGCTTATTAGTCATTTTTAGTTTAATACCTGGAATTGATTCTAATTTATCAATTGTTCCACCTGTCCAGCCAAGAGAACGACCACTCATTTTAGATACATTAACACCGCAAGAAGCTACAATAGGGCCTATTATTAAAGTTGTTTTATCGCCTACTCCACCAGTTGAATGTTTATCAACTATTTTTCCTTTTACTCCCGTATAATTAATAATTTCTCCGCTATTAAGCATATATTTAGTCCACAAAATAGTTTCTTCATCATTTAATCCGTTAATACAAATAGCCATAAGTAATGATCCCATTTGATAATCTGGAATTAATCCATTCGTATATTCATTTATAATATAAGCTATCTCTTTTTCATTTAAATTCAATTTTAATCTCTTTTTATTAATTATATCTAATATATTCATAAGTTACTCACCATTATTTTCTCTATAATTTGATTTATATAAATCACTTTCATCTATCAAATCAGATTCACTTAAATTAATTTTTGGCAAATCATTAATTGTTGACAATCCAAAATAATCTAAAAATTCATCTGTCGTTTTATATAAAATAGGATGACCAATTGTATTGGCTTTCCCGCATTCTCTAACAAAACCTTTCGCAAGTATTTTTCGTAAAATCCATGATGTATCAACGCCTCTTAATTCATCTATTTTAGATTTTGTCATTGGTTGATTATATGCAATAATCGCAAGCGTTTCTAATGCAGACTGTGATAATATATTGTTGCTGGGATTAACTAATAATTTTTTATAATACTCTTTATGTTCTTCTTTTGTCGTTAATTTAAAGGTATTACCTAAATAATTAATTCGTAATCCTCTATCATATTTTTCATAATTACTCTTTAATTTTAAAACAAGATTTTTCCCTTCTTCTTCGGTAATTTCTAATATATCACATAACATTTTAATATTCAAACCTTCATCACCTTGAACATATAATAAGCCTTCTAATATTCCTAATTTATCCATTACTTCACATCCTTTAATTCTAATATAATTTTCCCAAAATTAGGACCCTGATTTATATTAATTATATTATCTTTAGCCATTTCTAATATAGAAAGAAAAGTTATAATTATATAATCTTTTTCATAAATATCAAATAGTTCTATAAAATCAATTTTTTTTTCTTTAAGTAATATATTTTTTATATCTTTAATTCGGTCATAAACACTATATTCTTTAATAGTTACTTTTGTTGATAACGGTTTTGCTAATTTTTGACGATCCAAAAACAATTTAAAAGCATTAAGTAAATCATCAATAGCACCTTCATCGTTCATGATAATTGAATTAGCATCAGCATATAATGATATATCATCTGGGGACTTAATAAATATCTCTTTCCTTTTTTCTTCTAGTTCTTTAAAAGTCGGCATTAATTCTTTATATTTTTTATATTCTACTAATTTATTAATTAAATTATTTTTTATTTCTTCTTCATAATTATCATCAGATTCTTGTTTATTATCTGGTAAAAGTAATCTAGATTTTATTTCCATAAGTTCAGCTGCCATAACTAAATATGAAGAATCAATACTAATATTTAATTTTTCTTGACTATTAATATAGTTTAAATACTGATTAATTACTTCTTCAAGTCTAATATCATATATATTTAAATTTGATTGCTTAATTAGATGTAAAAGTAAATCTAATGGCCCTTCAAATTCATTTATCTTAATACTACATTCCACTATTATCACCATAATAATTATAGCATATTTATACATTTTATGATATACTTTTTATTGGTGAAAGAATGAAAAAATTTAATATGATCGATGAAAAATTTATTTGTGAAAATTGTGATCGAAAAGTAAATAAATTAAATTATTCAGCACGAGATCACTGTCCATATTGTTTATATTCAAAACATGTCGATATTAACCCAGGGGATAGAAAAAATACATGTTTAGGTTTATTAAAACCAACTGGAATTGAAAAATATAAAAATACTTATAAAATTATTTATATATGTGAAAAATGTCATCAAACACATAAAAACATCGTCGCAAATGACGATGCTTATGACCAAATTATAAAATTATCAACTAATTTTATTAAATAAATCAGATATAACCGGAAGAATTAAAATAAATATTCCTATTATTAACACAATTAATAAAATAATCATATTTTCTTTATCTTTAAATATATTTAAAGACTTTTTCTTTTCAGGTAGACCCGAATTTGTAACATATGTAACTGTTTTTTCTGTTTGCATATCATACATAGGTTCTTCCTTATAAAATCTTTCCGTAACATCAGAATTATCGACAGTTTCAATTGGCTCTTGAGCTTGTTCAACATTTGGAACAATTGGAACTTCAACCGGATTTTCTTTTTTTTCAGCTGATAAAATACTATCAATACTCATTCCCATTGTATTATTAATGCTAGGATCAGAATTAATATTAACATTCATCTTATTCTCTATATTAGCATTAGGATTATTTAATGTTGTATTAAAATTAGTTGTCGCACGATAAGGTTGAACTTCTTCAACCTTTTTTTCTTCGATACTATCTTGAAATGTTCTAAGCAATTCTTCTCTATCACTAAATTCATTTTTATTATTATTATTCATAAACTCACTTCCTCATATAATATTATATCAAATATTTATTAAATTATAAAGAAAAAAAGCAATATGCTTATAATTTCCAAAAATCTTCATCAGTAATAGTATTATCAATATTATTTGAATTACTCGCATTAATTTCTGAATCAATATTATTATTTATATCACTAAGTCCTGATTTTTCCCATTCATTAACGACTTCAGTCGGTTCATCTAATTCTTGATTCATATTATATGAAATCGGTTTTTCAGTTGTTTCGATTGAGGTTTTTTCTTTTGCAATATCTACAGACTGATTTTCAATTTCAACTTCAGGCATCATAAAAGAATCTTCGCCAGATTCAAAAGATGCAGGTGTTATAGGTGTTGGATCAAAAGCCATATTATCAGAATCAACTTCCGGAAAATTAAAATTATCTGATTCAGAAACAATTTCCTCTGTGACAAGTGGTGTTTCTATAGAAGAATTAACATCAACAATATTATTACCATCTATATCAACTATATTAACAGTTTCATTACTCTTTTTTTCTTCCTTAGCATTATTTTTTTCCTTACGATTTTTATTGTATTTGTCAGCCAAAAAACCAATAATAGATATGACTAAAATACCAAATGCAATCACAATCCATAAATAATTTTTAATCAAAAAATTAACAAAATCCATTTTTATTCCTCCTTATTTTTCAATACTAGAATAACATAATAATTTAAAAATTGCAACTAAATAATTACGCCATTTTAGATAAAATATCACTTTCTATAAGTTCAACACCCTTAACTGAAGTATCAATCGATTGTTCATATAACCCTTTTCTATATAAATCCTCAGCCTTTTTTAAACTAACATTAACATCATTATATGTGCTACGATATCTATTTCCATATATAATAATTCTTTCAGCTAGCATTGATTTTTTAATTAAATCATTCGTTTTATTATAAATTTTAAATACCAAATCTCTAGCCGTATCAACTCTAATATTCAATATTTTAATAACGATAGGTTTTTTAGATAACTCTTTAACAATTTCTTTTACAGCATCTTGAGTTTCTCTTAATTCAATCCAATAACTAGATGGAACAACTGGAACTTTATAATCTTTTAATCTATTTTTAGTTTGTTTTAATAGCTTTTCAATAGATTCCAATTGTTCTTTAGCACGATATTCATCGTCTTTCATACTACTTATAGAATGAAGTTGAACATCCAAATCATCTTGAAGTCGTAAAACTTTATTACTAAGTCCATCTAATTCATCAAGAAGCCTAGAATATGCAAAAGTTTTACCCTTACTATGTTTTATTAATTCATTATAATCAATATTAAAATTTTCTAAATTCTTATTAATTGTTACAAATTTATTAATTGATTCTTCACTTAAATCATATGTAAGTTTTATATCATCTAGACTTAAAAAAATATTATTAACTATTTTATTAATTTTATCCAATCTTTTATAGACAATTTTACTATTTTCAATAAAAACATTTTTACACTCTCTTTCCCTATCAAAATTTTTAAATAACTTATCAAAATATTCAAGAATTGTTTTTAATTCCAGCGAAGCATCTTCTAAATTAAGGAGTTTCAATTTATCAATTATTTCACTTATTTTTTCATTAATTTCCTTAATATTATATTCTACATTCAAATAATCTAGTGGATAACCATCCCTAATCATGCGAGCATATAATATAGATGTTTCTTCAATTTTTTTAGGAATTAACATTTCAGCCATTATAACAACCGATGGAACCTCTTCTAATAATTCTTTAGTCGATGAAATAAGTTCATTTAAATTAACAACTATTTTTTCCACTTCAACATAATCATTTTTATCCATAAAATTTTCAAAATCTTGAAATCTTTTTTCAATTATTTCAAATCTTAAAACTAATGAAGGTGCAACATCGCCATAATCTTTAATTGTTCTTTCAAATTTACTTTGAAGTTCACGATACTCTATTTTTAATTTTGTTACAGATGTTCTATTTCTTTCTTCTGAAGAAGTAATAAGTCGCATTTCGTTTAATAAAATATTAGATTTGTCTTTTAATTCATGTAGTTCCATTTCAATATTAGCTATTTTTCTAACTGCACCTTTGTATTCTTTTTTAGTAATTAAAAAATCAGCTTCATTAATTAAATCGGTAAGTTTAGGAATACGTTCATCTTTAATTAAAGTAAAAGTCGTATCCCATTCGTTTAATTTTTCTTTTAAATTATCCGTCTTAATTAAATCTTTAACTTTAGACATCTCCGTTAAAACAGTCACATCAACCAACTGATTTTTTTCAATATCTAAATTTTCGATTTCTCCTTTATATTTATCATTTTGAATTTTTTTAATAATTATTATAGTTAGAACAATTAAAATAGTCACAGCAAAAGCCACCACTGCAATTATTAAAACATTATTTTCCAAAATATCACCACACTTTATTATATTTATATATATTATTATTTTACCACAAATAACAACATTTTAATTAATAAAATTACATAATTTTTAATTAATTAATAAAATTAATAAAATCACAGATTTTTATTAGTAAATATCACCAATTAATTAATAAAATACATATCATTAAAAAAGTAACTAATTTTTTAGTTACTTTCTATTTTTATTCTTTGTTTGATGATTATTATTTTTATTATTTTTAGATTCTATTTTAGAATTTTCTATTTTTCTTGATAAAACCGGTTCATCATCTAAAAATGTGTTTTTTGGTTTTGTTTTATTATTATCTGAGAATAATAAATATGAAAGTCCAGATAGCGTCGCTATAATTAAAATAGTAATTAAAATCTTCGCAGTATTATTTTCTTCTTCTTTTTCTAGTTTAGCATTTTTTGTCACATTTATAATATATTCTCTAACCTCACCATTTTCAGCTTTAACAGTTATTATAACTTTGTTTAATCCTTCTTTAAGATTTTGATTACCTGTAATATTAACAACTGCTTTATCACTTTCAGAAATAGCTGTTATATTTAAAGAAATAACATCACTTTCAACAGTAATTTCATAATTATTTTTTAATTTGTTAAAATTAATATCATGTCCTTCAATTACCAATGAATTTAAATAATTATTTGTGTCTCTATAATCAACTTTTACAACTTTAATATTATAAGTTTTATTAGCACCCGTTTCAGACATTACAGACAATCTAATATATGTTACATCATCCAATAATTTATATGTCTTAAAATCGTTTGTAGTTGCATATTC
>CAYVSY010000014.1:0-19142 GCA_964454255.1 uncultured Muribaculaceae bacterium | reverse complement strand
ATTAAATATTACAATCAATGAATTATTAAGTGGAAAAAAATTGAGTGAAAAAGAGTATCAAGAAAAATTAGAGGAAAACATTGTTAACACTATTGATTATTCAAACAAAAAGATTAATAAAAAGAATAATACTATTTTTGTAATTATATTTATAATAGTATCATTAATTGTTTCACTTGTAGTATTATTTTTCATAGATACAAATAGAATGAGAAACAACAAGCCGGTAATATTTAGTACTTGGGGATTTGATTATGTACCACCAATTAATTTAGATGAAGAATTATTAGAAAGAACAATTAGAGATTACTTTTTATTACGAGCTAAATCTGAATCAAGAAATCTAAATAATGAAAAAAGTTTTATAAGTACAAAAACATATTTAATCCACGAAGTGGACTATGATACTACTATTGTATATATGTGGATACTACAAGAAACATATTATGAAGATAATGGTAAAATAATTGAAGATAGCGGTTCATCAATTCCATATAAGATTACTGTAGAAAAATCTGATGATGAATATCTAGTAGTTGAAGTCGAAATGCCAAGAGATGGTACTAATTATGAAAAAGATATGAAAGTATTGTTCCCTAAATCAGTTAGAAATGATATGAATAAAGTTCACATTGATGGAACAGTAGAAAGATTGCAATTTGAAATAGAAGAACAAAAAGACAATTATTATAATAAATAACAAATTACAAGTATACTTTAAGATGTAAATAATTTAATATTTATATCTTATTTTTTTATGTTAAATTATTTACCAAGAGTTTAAGTGAGAACGGCAAATTACAGAGGTCATAGAATCTAACAAATTGACAGTTCAGCTTTTATTTCTATTATTAATTTAGTTTAAGATAGTGAGGTCGTAGAATCTATATAACCAGCTTGATAAAATGATGGTGGAAACATAAGACTTAAATTCAGAAAGGAGTAAATAATGAAATCAGTATTAAGTGTGGATGTTGCTAAAGGTAAAAGTATGGTAATGTTATCTACTGAATGCGGAGAGGTATTAATTGAACCAAGAGAAATAAAACATAATCTAAAAGACTTTAATGAATTAAAACATATGATTAATAATTTTAAGTTAGAAGATTTAACTATTTTTATGGAATCAACAGGAATATACCATTTATCCGTAGAAAGATATTTCAAAGAAAATGGGTTTAATACTTTGGTAATTAATAGTTTAACAACAAAAAATAACTATGATACCTTAAGAAAAACAAAAACAGATACAAAAAATTGTATGAGATTAGGTAAATTATTTTTTGTAAATGAAGGAGAATATCTGATTAATGGCTTTAGCAACAAGTTTATTAGAAAGAACCTTTATAAAAACTCAGAAGATAAAAAAACAATTAATAAAACAACTAGAACTTTATCTAGATTAAAAGCACATGGAATCATAAAAAAAGTAGCTAGAAAAAATAAGTATTATCTGACTACAGATGGAAGAAAAATTATCACTAGTATATTGATCTATACTAGAAAACAACTATTATAATAATAACTATGCAGTTATTATATGGGGTAAGGGGAAATCTACCTTTTTTTCTTTTTTCTTATCAAAAACTTGTTTTTTGTTTAAGTATTTGAAATGCAATAGCATATTAACCATTACTATTCAATATATAAGTGCAAATTTGTTAAGTATTTAAGTATTTAGAAGAGATTTTTACAGTTTTAAATATATAAAATCAGGCAAACCATTATAAATCTAGAAAAGTTCCTTAAAAAAATCTTCAAGAAATAATCGAGAAAAAATTAGGAATAGACTTTTGAAAATAGTTGTGATATGATGTTTTTGCCAACGAGGAGCAGTTAAAATAAGGACACACTATTGACCATTAGTTAATTACTTATACTTAATTGTGTAAGTTTTTATTTACTGTGATATAATTTAATTAACATGTTCAAGGAATGTTTGTTGTAACATGATTGTAAAAATAGTGCAAAAAGATATTTTTAAAACAGAGGTAAAGCATATTGCATTTGCAATTAATAAAGAAGGATTTAACGACTCAGGATTTGCGGGTTAAATATCAAGCAAATACTGGGAATAATTAGCAATTTGTGGTGAGCATGAAATAGGAACCGTATTATCAAAAACGGTAGGTGATAAAACATATCACGCTTTAGTGTGTCATTCACTAAAAGAAAATTGGGGAGAAAATCAGGCAGAAATTATAAGAGAATTTTTTGATAAAATTTCAGTAAATGGTGAACCAATAGCTACCATAGCAATAGGAACTGGTTTGGTTGGCATGTTAAGTGGTGCTGACTATACTTTAGATGCAATAATTAATTTCTATAATGAAGAAAAAGAAGTGAAAGAATATTTAAAACTTAAAAAAGATATAGATAGATTAAAGATTTTGTTATTTGCTTAGTAGTATTGAGATTTATCTTAATATATAAATAGATATTAAATAATGCAATTAATATAATTGTTTTTATAGTATAAAAAAAATGCAAGTGAAAAAAATTATAATAAATTAATTTTAGGAAAAAATAGAAGCTTGTCTAATCAAGAAAAAAGAAACATTATTCATGACGAATTAGTAATATTATTAACGATATGTTTTCTGATGAAATAATTGAGTTAAGTAACATCATTAATTATTCTGTTTTTACTAGATTATGTTTGGAAGTTTTTAAACATAAATTTGTATTATTACAAGATGGTGCAGCCAAAATAGTTATAAATAAGCAAGCTCAAATATTATTATAAAGAAGAACTTATAATGATAAATGGGGTTTACCTGGTGGCTATCAAAAATTGAGTGAAAGATTTCAAGATATCACAATAAGAAAAATAACAGATTTAAAATTATTAGATATTGTTTTAAGTTATAATAAGAAAAATAATTATTTCAATAAAGATGTTGTAATAAATAATATTGCTTTACATTGAAAATTATCTTGGCAAATTAAAAAGGGATAATGAATTAAAATAATTTAGATCTCATTGAAATTTATAAGAAAAATTTAATCACAAACATGCATAAAATTATTAATAAATAATAATATATATTGGTGATAATATGTTTGATAAAAAAGAGATATTAAATATTGTCTCAAAATTAGATATTAAATTTGATAAATTTTCTTTTGAAGATTTTTTACGAGGAATAAGTATTGAAATGGAACATGGTCTTGTTAATAAAAATACTAATGTTACAGATAATGATCTAGAAAAAACAGCTAAAATTGCATTAGCTCATCTAAATGAATTTCCTAATTATTATAACAAAGATTATGGATTACTAGTTTTTGAAGAAATGTTAAAGAAACATAAGTAAATAAAAAAATTATTTAGTCTGATTTTTTGTTTGTTATTTTTCAAATTATTTTTTTGGTGGAATTCATTTTTGCAATTCAAACTTTTTAAATTAATAAAATATATATAATATTAAATATTGAAAATAATATTAAAATATGATATTATCATAAAAGAAATAGGTGTATTATGAGAGAAGTATTAAAAAAAATATGTAATTGGATGACAAAAGAAAAATTATTTAATATAATTAGTATTATTTTTTTATTATCATGTTGTGGATTTTTTGGTTATAGAGCATTATATTATAAAAAATATTTTAATAGTTTAAATATAAAAGTTGATCCTGATAAATTATTAATAAATCAAATTAGTAAAGAAACTATTAAAAAAGGAAATGGACTTTATGAAGAAAATGGGGCTTTAGTATATAAAGGGAAAATTGATAATAATTATATAAAATATTCTGGATATATATGGCGAATTATAAAGATTAATTCAGATAGTAGTATAGAAATAGTAATGGACAAGCCATTAAACTATATGATGTATGATCAAGAAATGAAAGACTATTTACATTCAAATATAAATGAATATTTAAATAACTATTTTATTAAAACATTAAATACCAATTATATTTTAAAATCTGTTTTGTGTTTAGATAATGTTGAAAAAATAAATGAAATAAAGTGCGAAAATAAAAATTATGATTATCAAGTGAAATTATTAAGCATAATTGATTATTTAAATAGTAGAATCGATAATGAAAGCTATTTAGATGACGAAGATGTTTTATTAATGAATAATAATTCACAAAAAGTTTGGAAAATTAATAATAAAAATTTATCTTTAAATAATACTGATAATATGTATAAAATAAAACCAGTTGTATTATTATCAAATCAAATAAAATATATTAATGGTAATGGAACAAAAGATAATCCATATAACATTGATGAAAACTGGGAATATGGTTCGTATGTTAAATTAGGCACAGATTTATATAGAATATATGATAATAATGAAAACATTTTAAAATTAGTTAGTGATACTGTTTTTATGAATGGTGAAAAAAAATCACAATATAATTTTAGTTCTGAAACTGAATTAAACAATATATCAATATCTAAGTTTTTAAATAATAATATATTAGAATCATTGAAATATAAAGAAAAATTAACTGAATGTAGTTGGAATTATGGTAAATATAATGGTGATTATAAATCAATATTAAAAAATACATATACTTCTAAAATAAGTATGTTAAATGTTATTGATCCAATATATAATTATGAAATAAACGATTATTATTTTATTAACACCATTAATGATCATGCCTATATATATGATAATATGGTATTAGATATACCTCAATATATAAATAAAAATATTAGATGGACAATCTGTTTAGATAAAACAAAAATTATTTCTGGTAATGGTGAAATAAATACGCCATACATAATTAATGAGGTATAGTATGAAGAAAAGAACAATAGTTATAATAATTTTAGATTTTTTGGCACTTACTGGTTTTTTTGTATTCTACGGACCTTTTGACATTGTTCGAACTTGGTGGATTACAACTTCAATAAATACTATGGCTCATAGATATTTTGCATATACTTTTTATGATGATGAAACAATTAGCAAGGTAAAATCAGAGAACTATTTTATTCCTTTAACTGATGAAGTAGATACATCAAAAATTGTAATTGATACAACTGAAAAAAAATATTTTGCAAATGAATATGAAGAACAAATTTTAAAAAGAGATAATCCAAACGATCAATATAAAGAAATTATGATAAAAGTAGCTGATAAATATGATGGCCATTTAGTGGCAATATATGATCCATCAAAAGTAAAAGTAATAACAAAATCCATTTTTAATACTGGTGGCCAAGGTGAAACAATTGTTAAAATGTGTAAAAGATATAATGGAACTGTATGTATGAGTGGTGGTGGATCAATTACCAATAGTGAAAGTGAAATATTAGATACGCCAACTGGGTATGTAATTGAAGACGGAAAAGTAAAATATGGTCCTAATTTGAAGTCAAAAGGAAACATCATTGGTTTTAATAAAGAAAATAAATTAATATTAACTACAACCACTGGCGAAAATGCTATTGAAATGGGAATAAGAGACGGTGTTGAATTTGGTCCATTTCTAATAATCAATGGTGTATCAATGAAGATAAAAGGTAATGGTGGTCATGGAAGAGCTGCAAGAACAGTAATTGCGCAAAGACAGGATGGTGTTGTTTTATTTTTAGTAATAGATGCATGTGAATATTTTTATTGTGGTGCAACTATGGGAGAAATTATTGAAACCCTAGAATTATATGGTGCTTATAACGCGGCTAATTTAGATGGTGGAGCTTCTACATCATTAGTTATAGATAATAAACTAATTAACAAAGTAATGACAAGAAGTGGTTATCAGTTTAAGCAAGGAAGACCATTAACAACTGGCTTTGCTTTAATTGATTAAAAAACGTTAGATAAGAAATAACTCACAATTGTTGTGCACTTTCAAATTTATCTTACAATTAATTAAAAAAACATTAATTTTGCTTGACAAAATGCATATAATTATAATATAATCATTATTGGAAACGGAAAGAAGATATTTATCTCACCTGATTGTTAATGACTTTAGGTAAACAGCCAACCTTATTATTTATAATATAATTGCGTTTGTTTAATGATAAATACCTTTGTTTCTAGGTATTTATTTTTTTGGAGGTGTTAAATATCGCAAATGTAAAAGAAAACCCAATAAATGACCAAATACGTTATAAGGAAGTTATGGTAATTGGTCCTAATGGTGAACAATTAGGAATTAAAAGAAAAGAAGATGCTTTAACGTTAGCAGGATATGCTGGTTTTGATCTTGTTTTAATGAGTGAAGGTTCTAATCCACCGGTATGTAAAATAATGGATTTTAACAAATTTAAATATGAAAAAAAGAAGAAGTATAAAGAAACTCAAAAAAAACAACGTGAAACAAATATTGAAATTAAAGAATTTAGATTATCAGTTACAATTGATAAACATGATTTTGATACAAGGGTTAAAAATGCTACTAAAAATATTGAAAAAGGTAACAAAGTTAAGGCAAGTATTCGTTTTAAAGGAAGACAATTAGCTCATCCAGAATTGGGAAAAGAAGTCTTACTAAGATTTGCTGAAGCATTAAGTGAAATAGCCACCGTAGATACAAATCCAAAGTTTGAAGGTAAGACAATGTTTATGGATTTATCACCCAAGAAGTAGAATTAGGAGGAAATTATGAAGAAAGTAAAGAAAAATAAATTAAAAACCCATAAAGGAACAAAAAAAGTTCTAAATATAAGAAATAGTGGTTCAATAACAATAGGACATCCAGGTGCTAATCACAATACTGGAAAACATACAACAAAATCTATTAGAAAGAAAAGAAATGGTAATACATTAAGTAGTTCTGATTTAAGCAGAATTAAAAGTATTATTTAATTCGTAGGAGGAAATAATATGCCAAGAGTTAAAGGTGGCACAGTTGCACGTGCTAGAAGAAAAAAAGTATTAAAAGAAGCTAAAGGTTATTTTGGAAGCAAACATAGATTATATAAAACAGCTCATGAACAAGTAATGCATTCTGGTCAATATGCTTTTAGAGATAGAAAGCAAAATAAAAGAAACTTTAGAAAACTGTGGATTACAAGAATAAATGCCGCATGTAGAGCTAATGAAATTAGTTATTCTAGATTTATAAATGGTTTAACTAAAGCTGGTATTACAATAAATAGAAAAATGTTATCAGAATTAGCTATTGATAATATTGAAGCGTTTAATGATTTAGTTTATATATCAAAAGATGCGTCGGAAGGTAAGAAATATACTCAAAAGAAAGTTTCTGTTAAAAAAGAAACTGAAAAAGAAGAAAAAATTACTGAAAAAAAAACAGTGACTAAAACTACTACAAAAAAAGTTTCTCCTAAAGTAAAAGTAGTTGAAGACACACCAAAAAAAACAGCTGTTAAAAAAGAAAAAAAATAATATTAGAGAAAATCTAATATTTTTTTTATAAAAGAATATTTTACTTTCGAGCTAGATATTCTTCTAAAGTTAAATTATTTTCATAAATATAGGTTGCAATATTAACACCAACATAGCGAAAATGCCAACTTTCATAATTATAACCAGTAATTTTTTCTTTATCGCTTGGGTATCTTAAAATAAATCCATAATAATGAGCATTACTAATTAACCAATTATATTCTTTAGTATCCTTAAATAGTTTTCTATTATCCGAATTACTTCCACCATTAGTATTAGTAGAAATTAAATCAACGGCATAACCAGTATGATGTTCAGAATAACCAGGTTTAGCTACATAATTATTTGCATATGTTTGTCCATTATTTTTAATAGCACTTGTCCATAAACTATTTTGATAACTATAAGTTCGATATGAAGTAGTAATTTTAATACTAAGATTAGCATTATCCATTGCCATAGCCATTTTTTCAAAAGCTATCTTAGCCGGTTGAACAAGTTTGGCTTCTGATTTTGTCCATTTTTTATTAACTATTTCCATATTCTCAGGAGTATAATCTTTATTAACCATATTATATTTATTAACTAATATTAAATCATTATTTTGATCAACAACTTTATTAGCATTCACCCAAATTTCTTTATCAAGATCAATATTAACATACGTAACTATATCTTCATCATTCAAATCTAAATTTAGAAACAAATAATTTAAATATCTATCTTTATTATTTTCATGATAATAAGATAAATTAAATATTTTAACAACATTCTTGTTATAACTAAAGTTTAATATAATAGAGATTTGATTTTCATCATATTTTTTAAATATAATTTCCATTTCATTAAATGAATATCCCGTTGAAACTAATGAATTAATATTATCAATAAATTTATTACTTTCAACATATTTTAAATTTAAATAATAATCTAAATTATTTAATACAAATTTGTTAGTTTTAATGGCTTCATCCAAAGTTCTAGAATATTTATTTTTATTAATAATTGTTTTATCTAAATTATTTTCTTTTAAATAAGTAATAGTTGTATCACTATAATGCAATTTTTTTAAAGGTTCTAAAAATAATTCTGATTTATAAAGATATACTCCAACAATACTTAATAATAGTAAGATGAAAATAATAATTTTTATACTTTTATTTTTTTTGTTTTTCATTCTATCACCACAAACATTATAACACTAAAAATTAATAAATAGTATTTTTTTAAAAAAAATTCATAATTTGTAATAGAGGTGTTAAATGAAAAAAACAATATTTTTAATTTGTATATTTTTTAGTTCTATAACAATTGTTAGAGGAGAGGAAATACTATTAGTAGAAGATGGAAAAAGTGCTTTAATTATGGAAGCAAGCACAAAAGAAATAATTTATCAAAAAAATATTCATGAAAAAATGATGCCAGCATCAATGACAAAAATGGTAGGAATGATTTTAGTTATGGAAAATATAGAAAAAGGAAACTTAAAATGGGATGAAGTAATCACTGCCAGTGCACACGCATCGGAAATGGGTGGAAGTCAAATATATCTTAAAGCTGGAGAAAAAATGACGGTTAGAGATTTATTTAAAGGTATGACTATTGCTAGCGGTAATGATGCAACAGTTGCATTAGCTGAAAGAATAGCTGGAACAGAAGAATTATTTGTTGAAATGATGAACAAAAAAGTTAAAGAACTAGGTTTAAAAAACACGGTGTTTAAAAATAGCACTGGGTTAGATATTGCTAATCATTATTCTACTGCTTATGATATGGCAATAATTGCTAGTGAATTAGTTAAGTATGATGAAGTATTAAAACTAACCGGCACATATGAAGATTATTTAAGACAAAATACTGATAATAAGTTTTGGCTAGTAAACACAAATAAATTAGTTCGTTTTTATCAAGGTGTAGATGGATTAAAAACTGGATATACTAAAGAAGCGGGATATTGTTTAACATCTACAGCCCAAAAAAATGATATGCGCTTAATAACTGTTGTTATGGGTTCAGGTGCTTCAGATAAAAGAAATAGTGAAACAACAAAAATGTTAGATTATGGTTTTAATATGTATGAAGTTGAAAAAATGCTAGATAAAACAACTGTTTTAGGAACAATTGATATACCAAATGGTGATTATGAAAAGGCCGATATTGTTCCAAAAAATGAAGTCAAAATATTAAATAATAAGACTAAAGAAAAAAGAAATGTAACATACAATCTAAAATTAAATAAGATAGTTGCTCCCATCGAAGTCGGAGAAAAAGTAGGGACCATAGAAATAATTGAAAATAATAACATTATAAATGAAGTAGATATTACAGTATTAAATGATGTCCCTAAAGCTAATTTTTTTAAACAATATTTTCGTAATATTAAAAAAATATTTGCGGGTGATGCTATTTTATAAAGAATAAGAAATTATTCTTTTATTTTGATAAAATATTTGCTATAATTAATAAGAAAGTTGTGATTTTATGAAACAAGAAAACATTAGAAATTTTAGTATAATAGCTCATATTGATCATGGTAAGAGCACACTAGCTGATAGAATTTTAGAAATAACGAATTCTGTTACTAAAAGGGAAATGAAAAATCAAATATTGGATTCCATGGATTTAGAAAGAGAACGCGGTATTACTATAAAATTAAATGCTGTTGAATTAAAATATAAATATAATAATAATGATTATATTTTTCATTTAATTGATACTCCTGGTCATGTTGATTTTACATATGAAGTATCAAGAAGTTTAGCCGCTTGTGAAGGGGCAATTTTAGTTGTAGACGCAACACAAGGAATTGAAGCGCAAACATTAGCTAATATTTATCTTGCATTAGAAAATAATTTAGTTATTATACCAGTTATAAATAAAATTGATTTGCCCAATGCAGAACCAGAAGTTAGAGCCAAAGAATTAATGGATACCTTCGGCTTTAAACGCGATGAAATAATACTTACCTCTGGAAAAACAGGTGAGGGAGTTAAAGAATTGTTAGAAAGAATAATTCAAGTTATTCCTTCACCAACAGGTAATCAAGATAAACCATTAAAGTCCTTAATATTTGATAGTAAATTTGATTCTTATAAAGGAATAATTACTTTAGTTAGGGTATTTGATGGAAAAATTTGTGCTGGTGACACTATTAAAATGATGAGCACAAATGCAACTTATGAAGTAGTTGAAGTTGGCGTTCATACACCAAGTGAAGAGAAAAAAGAATATTTAAAAGCAGGTGATGTTGGATATATAATGGCATCAATAAAAAGTATTGGTGATGTTAAAGTAGGTGACACCATCACATCAAATGACAATTCTGTTTTAACTCCATTACCAGGATATAAAATTATAAAACCAATGGTTTTTTGTGGAATATATCCAATTGATTCTAAAAAATACCAAGCTCTTAGAGAAGCTTTAGAAAAATTAAAATTAAATGATGCATCATTAATATTTGAACCAGAAACATCTGTATCATTAGGTTTTGGTTTTAGAACAGGTTTTTTAGGACTTCTTCATATGGAAATAATAGAAGAAAGAATCGAAAGAGAATTTGGTATTGAATTGATTGCAACATCACCATCTGTAATATATGAAATAACACTAACCGATGGTTCAATAATAAACATTGATAATCCAGCAAAATTTCCAGATAAAGTAAAAATTAAAATAATAAAAGAACCATATATAAAAACCAATATATTTGTTCCTAAAGATTATATTGGTTCTATTATGGAACTATGTCAAAACAAACGTGGTATATATATTAATATGGAATATATTGATAATCACAGAGTTAATATTCATTATGAATTACCATTATCAGAAATAATTTACGATTTTTTTGATAAATTAAAATCATCAACTAAAGGATATGCATCATTTGATTACGAATTAATTGGTAAAAGAGAATCTGATTTAGTAAAGATGGATATTTTAGTTAATAGTGAATTAGTAGATGCATTAAGTATAATAGTTCATAAAGATTTTGTCCAAAAAAGAGGGCGAATTATAGTAGAAAATTTAAAAAAAATAATTCCTCGTCAACAATTTGAAGTTCCAATTCAAGCAACTATTGGTAGTAAAATACTTGCTCGAAGTGATATAAAGGCTATGCGTAAAAATGTTTTAGCAAAATGTTATGGGGGAGATGTTTCTAGAAAAAGAAAATTACTAGAAAAACAAAAAGAAGGAAAAAAAAGAATGAAACAAATAGGTCATGTTGAAATACCGCAAGAAGCATTTCTTTCAATATTAAGTATGGATGAAAAAGAGGAGTAAACACACCTCTTATTTCTTTTTAACTTTAATATATTGCAACATTTTGTCTAATGTTTCTATTGTATTATTACCATTTAAATAGGCATTAATAAATTCATTAGGAAGATGTTCTTTTTTTAAAGTATACTCAATATAATCTCTATCATTGTCAATAATTTCATCATGAATATCTAAATCAAATAATATTTCATAAAATAAAGTAGCACAACTATTGATAGAAAGTTCATATAATAAATCTGATTTTGTTTCACGATAAACAGCAGAGCGGCCATCAATATCAATAATTTCAACATTTCCTAAAGGAGATATCAAAATATTACTATGAGTTTCATTATTAATTTTTTTATTATCTAAATCAATATGATAAATATTATTATTTAGTAATTCACTAACATTATTTAATACTTCTTTTAACACTTTTAATTTTAAAATAGTAGGTCCGATACAAACATTGTGAATACCAATATAATATTTATGATATTTTAAAACGCATCCTTCAAAATGATTATTAATATAAATAGGAGCTAGTGGTAAGAATGTATTATCAACAAATTCTTGCTTTTTAATAGCACCATTTATTGCTAAAAAAGAAAATAATTTTATATTATCTTTGTCAATATAAGTAAGATAATTAGTTTTAAAATTTTCTGACATTAGTGGTTTATCAATTCTAACACCATCAATATCGTAAATGGCACCTGCAAAAATATTATGTGGTCCTAATAAATTTTTATGATAAATTTTATATAGCAGTCCATTTTTAGCATCGTAAATATTTGCATCTTTGCCATATCCAATTAATTTCAACTTTTCAATATCATTTCTTTTTAAAAAAAGCGGATCAAGTTTAAACTTTTTCATATGTCTCCTTTTTATAATATCACTTTAGTAATTCTAATAGTATTAGAAAAATTTAATTTAGCTAATTCTTTTAATTTAATTGCTCCGTATTTTTTAATTATTTTAACGGCTGCTTCATCAACCAAAGATCCAGCACCTTTAGGTAAAAACATATCAATTGAATTACCTAATTTATCAATTTCACAAAGAAAAACATATCTACTTATAATAGAAGCACATGCTACGCTTATACATTTGTCTTCTGCTTTTGTCATAAATGTAATATTGGAAACTAAATTATTTGTTTCTTTTAAATAATTAAAATAATTTTTTTTTGGAGTAAACTGATCTACAACAATATAATCATAATCATAATTTTTATTTTTTAATTCACATAAAACTTTATTATGCAAAATAGCTTTAATCTTATTCATATTCATATCTTTTGAATAATTATTATTATACTCAATTGGAGATAAAACTAGTGTAGAATAAGGTATTTTATTTATAATTTTTTTAGCGTTTTTCAAAATAAATTCATCACTTAATTTTTTTGAATCACGAACCCCTAAATCAATTAAAAAAGGAATATTTTCTTTTTGAACATATGTAGCTGTCACAACGATTGGACCAAAATAATCACCCGTTCCAACTTCATCAGAACCAATAGAATTAATATTAATAGGAATTGAAAAATTATCTTCAGTTTCTTTTTTTGTTGATTTAGAATCTAATAATTCGTCATTCATGAAATTAGTGTTGCCTTGCCATATAGATGCATCAGAAATAGCATTTGGTCCCTGAAACATAACTTTGTTTGAATTATACAAAGTTACAACAGTTCCTGCTTCTTCAGCTTGGAAAATAGCATAAGGTGGTGTTTTATCCCTTTTTAAATCATTAAAATATTTTATCATTTTTTCTTTAATATCATTATTAACTTTAAAAACTATTGTTTTTGCTTTTTGTTTCATATAATCACCAAAAAAATTATATCATAAATTTTAAATTATACAAACAATTATTGAATTTTACTAATAATTATGATAAAATAAAAATATAATATGAATAGGAGTGATGAAATGAATATAATAGACGCATTAATTATTGTCATGTTAATAGTAGGAGCAATTTCTGGATTTAAAGCAGGTGTTTTAAAAAAAACTGTATCTTTAGTAGGATTAATTGTTATTATAATTCTTTCATTTATATTTAAAAATTATTTATCAATGATAATGTATGAAAATTTACCCTTTTTAAAATTATGGGGTGCTATTAAAGGAATAGAAGTATTAAATATTTTATTTTATGAAATAATTTCTTTTTTAATCATTTTTACAGTTCTATCTATAATATATAAAGTAATTGTAACAATAACTGGTTTAGTTGAAAAAGTATTAAAAGCAACCGTTTTATTAGCTATCCCATCAAAACTATTGGGTATAATTATTGGCGTATTAGAGTATTATATTATTACTTATATAATTCTATTTGTATTAACTCAACCAGTGTTTAATATAAAAGAATTTAATGATAGTAAGTGGACAAATAAAATATTAACTGAAACACCAGTTATATCAAAATATGCAGATGAAACATTGAGTTTATATGATGATATATACAAAACTATTGATAGTTATAACGAAAATAATAAAATTGAAACAAATGAAAAAATATTAATTATCTTTTTAGAAAATAAAATCATTACAGCTGAAAGCACTGATAAATTAATTGAGCAAAAGAAAATAGAAATAAGTGATAGAAGTATTATTGATAAATATCGAAAAAAGGAGATACAATGATCGAATTAACAAATGAAAACTTCTTAGAATTAATTAAAAGTAATCACGATGTCATAATCGATTTTTATGCCAAATGGTGTGGCCCATGTCATGTGTTAGAACCAATTTTTGAAAATGTTAGTTCTAAAAATAAAAATAAATTATTTATTAGAATTGATATAGATAGTCATGAAAAACTTGTTAATGAATATCATATTATGTCAGTTCCTACAATAATTATTTTAAAAGATGGACAAGAAATCAAAAGAAATAGGGGATTTATATCAGAAGAAAACCTTGAAGACTTAATTAATACCTAAGTCTTTTTAATTGATTTTCAAACAAATGTATGATATATTGATATAAAACAAAGAAGGTGGTAATATAAAAACATATATAAAAGGGACATACAATATAAATATATTTTCTAATGAAAGTAATGGTTATAATGTTGGAATATTTAAAGTTAAAGAAACAAATATTGAAGGAATAATAGGAAAAGCAATATATTTTGTAGGAAATTTTCATGAATTAAAATTAAAATCAGAATATATTATGTATGGTGAAATAATAAAACATCCTAAATATGGCGAACAATTTAACGTAACAGAATATCAATTATTATTACCCGAAAAAAAAGAAGAATTAATTACCTTTTTATCAAGCGAATTATTTCCGATTGGTGAAAAAACAGCAATTAAAATATATGACGAGTTAGGAACTGATGCTATAAACAAAATAATTGAAAATAAAGATATTTTAAATAAAATCCCACGATTATCTCAAGAAAAAATTAATAAAATTTATAAAATTTTAATTGATTATGAAGAATCAAATAAAATTATAATGAATATAACTAAAATAGGTTTTTCTTTGAAAGAAGCACTAAAAATATACAAAAGATATAATAGTTTATCATTATATAAAATAGAAAATGATATATATGATTTAATTAATGATATTGAAATTTCTTTTAAAGAAATTGATGATATTGCTTTAAAAAATAATTATAATATAAATGATGAAAGGCGAATAAGAGCATTAATTATATATATTATAAACAGCATAACTTTTGAAAACGGATCAACTTATATGGATTTTGATGAAATATATAATAATATAATAAAATATGTTAATAATATTGATAATGAAAAATTAGCTTATGAATTAATAAATCTTCAAAATTTAGATCGAATCAGAATAATTAATGAAAAATATTTTTTATCTAATTTTTATGAAGCGGAAATTAATATTAAAGAAAGATTAAATTACTTAAATAATAATAAAAGTATTCCTTTTAAAAATATAAATAAAAATATTAAATCATTAGAAAAAAGTAATAATATTATTTATGATGATATTCAAAAAAATGCTATTAAGGAAGCAGTTCAAAATGATTTAACAATAATTACTGGAGGACCTGGAACTGGTAAAACAACAATCATAAATGCCATTGTTAGTTTATTAAGCAATATATATAATGTAGATAAAGATAGTATTGTATTGTTAGCACCAACTGGTCGTGCCACTAAAAAAATATCAGAATCTGTTGGAATTCAAGCTTCAACCATTCATCGATTTTTAGGATGGGATATGGATACAAATACTTTTAATGTAAATGAAAATAGTCCATCATATGCAAGATTTATAATAATAGATGAAGTTAGTATGATTGATTCATTGTTATTTGATGCATTATTTAAAGGATTAAAAAAAAATATAAAATTAATACTAGTTGGTGATTATTATCAATTACCTAGTGTAGGACAAGGACAAATTTTAAAAGATATTATTGATTCAAATAAATTTAATGTTATATATTTAGAAAAACTATATCGGCAAACAGAAAATTCATATATTACAACTTTAGCACACGAAATTAAAAATAAAAATTTAAGTGATAATTGTTTTTCTTTAAAAGAAGATTATAATTTTATTGAATGCTCAAGTTCTGATATTCCGAATATATTAATAAAAATAATCGAAAAGGCACTTGAAAAAGGTTATAATGATAAAACAATTCAAATATTAGCACCGATGTATAAAACAAAAAATGGAATAGATAATTTAAATAAATTATTAAAAGACATTTTTAATAGTAATGATTATAATACTATTAATCATGGAGAAATAATATATAAAGAAAATGATAAAATATTACAATTAAATAATGATTCTAACAAAAATGTATATAATGGTGATATTGGTTATATAAATGAAATTATTAATGGCAAAAAAAATGAAATGATTGTTAATTTTGATGGTTTAAAAGTTTCATATTCACCTAAAGAGTTTGTTAATTTAACGCACGGATATGCAATTAGTATTCATAAAGCTCAAGGCAGTGAATATGATATGGTTATTATCCCAATATTAAATGAATATAAAAGAATGTTATATAATAAATTAATATATACTGGGATAACAAGAGCAAAAAAGAAACTAATTATTCTTGGCTCAAAAGAAGCTTTTTTATATGCTGTAAATAATGATGTTATAATGAATCGAAAAACATATTTAAAAGAATTATTAAACAATGTATAAAAATAGATTATAAGGACAAATTATTAATAGCACAAAAGTGCTAATCATATATTCTAAGGAGTGATAAAAATGAAAAAATGTACCGGAATTGGACTATTTTTAATGGGAGTAGGTTCGGCTGTCATGATTCAACAAATTAAAAACGGAAACATGAAAAAATTCATATCAAATATGAATAAAAAGAAAATACAAGCCATTGATGAATTGGAAGATATGATGTAACCCCTTAATTGGGGTTTTTATTTACATAAAACAAAAAAAACATTGAAGTTAATAAAAATTAATGATAAAATAAATATGGTGATAAAATGAAAAATAAAGGATTTACTCTTATTGAATTAATATTTGTAATATTGATATTATCAATGTTATCATTAATATTAGTTCCAACTATTCAAAATTTAATTAAAAAGAATACTGACAATATGTGTTTAACTTTAAATGAATCAATTAAATCTGCCGCTAACGATTACATGACAAGCACACGATACGAAAACAATTATGATTGTGGTATTACTGAATATATTGTATCATTAAAAGACTTAATTGAAAAAAATTATATTAAAGGACCTATTATTGATCCAAGAACGAAAGAAGAATTAGATGAAAATTTAGTAGTAAAATTTGCGTATAATTGCGAAACGAATGAATTTGTTTCTTATTTCAAATATGAAAAATGTAAAAGTGATTATGTTGAATCAAATACCGACTTATTGACCGGATTTAAAACAGTATCTCCAAATGGTGGATGTTATAATGTTGTTATTAATGCTAATGGTGGTCAATTAAATTATTTAGATAATTTAGGAAATAATAAAACTGGAAACGCTGATGGTATTTTAACAATTTCAATATGTAGTGGTGGATATGCCTCTTCATATCAATCTTCTGGAGATTTACCGACTGCAACAAAAGATGGCTATGTTTTTGGTGGTTGGTATTATGATAATGGCACGTTTTCCAATCAAGAAACTTGTGGAACAATTTATTGTATTAAAAAAAATATAAAAATTAGTTATAATGAAGATGGAAAACTTTTAGTTGAAAAAAGTCAAAAACCATTATATGCAAAATGGAATTAAACAGAAAGAAGTGAAATAATGACTACAAAATATGATGAAAGCTCTATAAAAATATTAGAAGGTCTAGAAGCTGTTCGTAAACGTCCTGGAATGTATATTGGCTCAACCGATAAAAGAGGGTTGCATCACCTTGTATGGGAAATTGTTGATAATGGTGTTGACGAAGCTTTAAATGGTTATGGAAATACAATTATAATAACTATTCATAATGATGGGAGCATTAGTGTAACCGATAAAGGACGCGGGGTGCCAACAGGAATGCATGAAAGTGGTAAATCAACGCCAGAAGTAATATATACTGTTCTACATGCCGGTGGAAAATTTTCTGAGGGTGGATATAAAGTTTCAGGAGGTTTACACGGAGTTGGAGCATCAGTAGTTAATGCACTTAGCAGTTGGATGGAAGTAATATCTAGAAGAGATGGAAATGAATATTATATTAAATTCATAAATGGAGGTTTAGTATTGATTCCTCTAAAAAAAATTGGAACTACCAATAAAACTGGCACAACGGTTCGCTTTTTACCAGATAAAGAAATTTTTTCAGACACATCATTTAGCTTTTCTACAATCTGTGAAAGAATGCAAGAATGTGCATTTTTGGTTAATAATCTTACTATTGAAATTATTGATGAAATAAATGATAGAAACGAAAAATATTGTTATAACAACGGATTAGAAGCCTTTGTTGAATATATAAATGAAGGTAAAGAAAAATTACATAAAACATTATATTTTCATGGGGAAAAAGAAAAAATTAATATCGATATTGCATTACAATATACAGATAGTTATGCAGAAAATTTAATATCATTTGTTAATAATGTTAAAACATCAGACGGTGGTAGTCATGAAGTAGGATTTAAAACAGCTTTAACTAAAGTATTAAATGATTATGCCAAAGAAAACAATTTTATTAAAGGAAAAGACAAATCATTTGAAGGTTCTGATGTTCGTGAAGGACTAACAGCTATTTTAAGCGTTCAAATACCTGAAAACTTATTACAATTTGAAGGTCAAACTAAAAATAAATTAGGAACTCCTATTGCTCGAAATGTTGTAGAAAATATCGTAACTGAAAAATTAAAATTTTTCTTAGAAGAAAATAAAGCTATTGCAACAAAAATTATTTCAAAAGCCTTAAATGGAAAAGATGCAAGAGAAGCAGCAAGAAAAGCTCGTGAAGAAACAAGAAAAGGTAAAGACAGTAAGAAACTTGAAAAAATATTATCAGGTAAATTAACTCCAGCACAAAGTAAAGATAAAAATAAA
>CAYVSY010000013.1:0-20755 GCA_964454255.1 uncultured Muribaculaceae bacterium | reverse complement strand
TATGCCCAATAAATACTAAAATAGTTAATCATCATATATATAGGCATACATATCAACCAAGGTATACATGTTGTGAAGAAAATGTTGTTCAAAACGAACAATGTGGATCATGCTGCCAATTTAAATAAAGCACTTTAAGTGCTTTTTTCGTAATCTAAATTATAAATAATAAAAATGTAAAATAATGTCAAAAAAATTAAAAAAAATTAATGATAGTGCATTTTTAATCATCATATGATATAATTTATAATGATGAATGGAGTGATGATATGACTGTAAATAGCATATTAGTAATATTTCAAAAAATAATTGATATTTCTTTAGTATGGATGGTTTTTTATTTTATGTTAAAAAATCTTCGTAATAATGTAAAAATGGTTTTACTATTTAAGGGAATACTATTTGTTTTAATAATTAAAGTGATAAGTGATATATTTAATTTAGTTACTATTGGATTAATATTAGAATACATAATAATGTGGGGACCATTAGCTTTAATTATAATATTTCAACCTGAAATTAGAAACATGTTAGAGCATTTAGGACGTAGCCAATTATTAGGTAGACATAAAATATTAACTTTAGACGAAAGAGAAAAAGTAGTATATGAAATAATGAGTGCAGCTGATTATTTAAGAAAATCTAAAATAGGAGCTTTGATTGTTATTGAAAGAGATGTAAGTTTAAATGATTACATTGAAAGAAGTAAAAAAATATATGCTGATATTTCCGCTGAATTATTAATTTCTATCTTCTTCCCAAGGAATCCTTTACATGATGGTGGAGTAATAATTCAAGGTGATAAAATTACTAGTGCCAGCGCTGTATTTCCTGTAAGTATAAATGGAAAAATCAATAAAAGATTGGGAACACGACATAGAGCGGCTGTTGGTATAAGTGAAGAAACAGATGCTATAGCTATAATTATTTCTGAAGAAACAGGTCGTATATCAATTGCCATTAATGGAGAATTAAATTACAATTTATCTATTGAAGATGCTAGAATGATTTTGATTGAAGAATTAAGACCGAAGAAAGAAATAATTATGGATGATGAATTTATTTTTGAAGAAAGTGGTGATACTGATGAAAAAGATGCTTAAAAAAATCTTTAAAAATATTATCGCATTCTTTAGTTACATTGCAAGATGGATTGATCGAAAAATTATTGTCCCAATTACTAAATTTATATTATTGTTAGGTGAAGCTGGTGGAAAAAATAGTAAGAGTTTTGAACGTTGGTTAATGAAAAAAAACACATTAACATTTTTGTCTCTATTACTAGCCTTGATTTTCTTCTTCTTAGTTGATAGTAAAACGGTGGTTTTAATTGAATCATCAGCTGAAGTTTTATACAATCAAAAAGTAGAAGCTATTTATAATCAAGAAGCATATGTAATAGAAGGATTGCCTGAAACTGTTGATATAGTTTTAATAGGAAGAAAATCTGATTTGTTTTTAGCAAAACAATTGGCTCAAAAAAATGTTACTGTTGATTTATCTGGATTAAAACCAGGTGAACATAAAGTTGAATTAAAATATGAAAATGAAATAGAAAGTATCAGTAGTAAATTAGATCCATCTACAGCAAATATTAATATTTTCCCTAAAATATCTGAAAGTAGAACTGTTACTATTGATGTTTTAAATAAAGATACTTTAAATAGTAAATTAGCAATTCAAAGTGTTGATATAGATAAAAAAGAAATTGTAGTAAAGGGAGCGGAACATACCCTAAATGAGGTATCTACTGTTAAAGCATTGGTAGATATCAATAATTTATCCGAACAAAAAGTAGGAATTAATACGATTAGTGATGTTAAATTAATTGCATATGATAAAGATGGAAAAGTAATTGATATTGAAATGGTGCCGAATAAAGTAACAGCTACCATAAGCATTGTATCTCCAAACAAAGAAGTTCCAATTAAAATTATTCCAACTGGTTCTGTAGAATTTGGATATGCAATTAGTTCAATTAATTCTAATGTTTCGAAAGTAACGGTGTATGGTGAAGAAGATATTATCAATAATTTACAATACATCCCAATTAATATTGATGTTACTGGTTTAAATGAAGCCAAAACATATAATATAATATTAGAAAAACCATCAGGAATAAGATTTATATCTGAAACGAGTGCGACCGTTGGAGTAACTTTAGATAAAGAAGAAACTCGTGAAGTAGAAAATGTTACAATTGAATACACTAATCTTGATTCTAATTACAAAGTTGGTGGATTAACATCTGATTCCTTCTCTACAACAGTAGTTATAAAAGGAACTAAATCAGTTATTGATAACATAAACACAACTTCCATAAAAGCTATTATTGATTTAAGTGGATATGGAGTTGGAGATCATGAAGTAGAAGTTCAAGTTACCGGTGATGAAGTAAAAGCAACTTATTTACCAAAGACAACCAAAGTAAAAATTAGAATTAAAAATAAATAAAGTTTAGAAATTAATCTAAACTTTTTTTAATATTATTTTATTTCATCTAAATTTTTTGCTAAAATAGCTATATTAATAATACCAGCTGCCATAATAATAGTGTAAATAATTCTAGTTAATAATTTACCAGAACCGAATAAATATTCTACAAGATTAAAATCAAATAGACCAACTAAGCCCCAATTTAAAGATCCAATAATTGATAAAACAAGTGTTATTTTAAGCAATATATTCATAGCATTTCCCTCCTTTTTACTATAATAAATATGTTTCCCTAAAAAAACAAAATTATTCATATATATAAAAATATCCAATATAATTTATTAGAAAGGGTAGTGTGAATAATGAAAAAAAGGTTATTCTTAACAATATTTTTTAGTTGTATAATGTTATGTGGTTGTGGTAAAAAAGGTGAAAGTGATTTACTTCAAGATTATATAAATAATGTTGATAAAGCTAAAAGTTATTATGTTGAAGGTGAAATGGAAATAATTAATAACGAGGATAGTTACAAATATAATGTTAAGGTTAGTTATAAAGATGACAACTATTTTAAAGTTGATTTAACTAATAATTCAAATAATCACCAACAAGTAATATTAAGAAATGATGAAGGTGTTTATGTTGTTACGCCATCATTAAACAAAAGTTTTAAATTTCAAAGTGAGTGGCCATATAACAATTCTCAAATATATTTACTACAAATGATTGGGAATGATTTAAATAAAGATGAAGGAAGAACATTTGAAGAAAAAGATGGATATTACGTGTGGACATCAAAAGTTAATTATCCAAATAATAAAAGATTAGCTAAACAAGTAGTGTATATGGATTCTAATTTAAAAATTAAAGAAGTTCAAGTTTTAACTGAAGATAATAATCTAGCAATGAAGATGATTTTTAATAAAATAGATATGAAAGCAGAATTTGATAAAAACTATTTTAGTTTAAATGAAAATATAGAAACTATTTTAGATGAAAATAAAATAGAAGAAACCACCAAATTAGAAGATGTTATATATCCAATGTATTTACCAGTTAACACACATTTAAGTGAAAAAACAACTGTTGATAAAGAAAAAGGTGAAAGACTAATTTTAACTTTTAATGGCGATAGTCCTTTTATGTTAATTGAAGAAACAGTAAATTATGAAGATGAACATATAACTATCCCAACTTCTGGTGAACCAGAAATACTATTAGGAAGTATTGCTTCAGTCAGTTCAAATTCAGTAAATTGGATAAGCGATGGAATAGAATATTATGTTATAAGTGATGTTATGAAAACAGAAGAATTGCTTGAAGTTGCTCGATCTATAAGCGTTATGCCCGTTGGAAAATAAACAACAAAAATAAACAAAAATAAACAAATATCTTTACTAGTATTTGTTTTTTTGATATAATTACCTTGGTGATAAAAAATGGGACGAGAATTAAAAAGAAAAGAAGCTAAAAAAAATAATACTGAAATAAAAAAAGAAGTTAAAAACGAATCTGAAAATGAAGTGTTAAAATTAATTAAAATATTCATTTATATTACTATTGGATTGGTAGTTTTATATTATATTGTAAGTATTTTTATAACTAAAGAAATAAAAGTTGATTGGTTTGACTCGAAGAAAAAAGAAGTTGATGTAACTATGAATAGTGATTATATATTATGTAGTGAAATTTTTAAACAAAAGGAAGAAAACTACTATGTTTATTTTTATAAATTTAAAGAAACTAATAGTTCAATAGATACTTTATTATCAGGTAAATTATCAAAAAGTAGAGTTTATAAAGTTGATATAGAATCTGATTTTAATAGTTCATATATTGGATCTGTTAATAACTCTAATAATATCGATGAATTTAGAATAAATGGTTTAACTTTAATAAAAGTTGAGAATGATAATATTATTTCATTTATAACTGGAGAAACAGAAATTAAAACATATTTAAATAAATTAGATAATTAAATGTTATCTTTTTTAAATTAGGAGAGAAATGACAAGAATAATTAATCAATTAAATCAAAAAGAATTAAATAATATAAGGAATGTTATTAAACGAGAAGGATTAATAATTTTTCCAACTGAGACTGTTTATGGGCTTGGTGCTAATGCGCTTAATAATGAAGCAGTAGCTAAAATTTTTATTGCTAAGGGAAGAAAAAATGATAATCCTTTAATAGTTCATGTTGATAGTATTAAAATGATAAAGTCAATTACTAAAGATATTAGTCCCATTGAAGATAAACTAATAGACAATTTTATGCCAGGACCATTTACTTTAATATTACCAAAAAATTCTAATATTCCTAATAATGTAACATGCGGATTAGAAACAGTTGGAGTTAGAATGCCTAGTAATATTATAGCTAGAAATATTATTAAATATTCAGGCGTCCCTATAGCTGCTCCTAGTGCTAATATTTCGACTAGACCAAGTGGAACCAGGATTGAAGATATTATTGATGAATTTGATAATAAAGTTGATTTAATAATAGACGGAGGTGAAACTGATATTGGATTGGAATCAACAGTTGTGAAGGTTGTTGATAATATACCCATTATATTACGACCTGGTTATATTACAAAAGAGGATATTATTAAAGTTATTGGTGTTTGTGAATTATCAAAAAATATTAATAACCTTATTGATAAAATTCCTGAAAGTCCCGGGATGAAATATAAACACTATGCTCCTAATAAAAAGTGTATATTGATATATAATGATTCCGAACAAAAACAAATTGAATTAGTAAATAAAAATATATCTGATGGTTGTATTGTGATTGGTTTTAATGAACATAAGGAACATATTAAAACAAATAAATTTATTAATTTTGGTTCAATAAACGACTTGGAAGAATTATCTCATAATATGTTCAAAATATTAAGAAGTGTAGATAATATAGAAGGTGATTTAGTTATTATAGAAGGAGTAAAAAAAGAAGGATTAGGGTTAGCTATAATGAATAGATTATTAAAAGCCAGTAATTATAATTATATTGAAAAATAATAATGAATAGAAAATCTCTTTTTAAAACAATATGTTTATGAAAGGAGATTTTTTATGTCACGTCATAAAGTTGAAATATCTGGCGTGAATACTGCGAATATTAAAGTTTTAACTAATGATAAAATGAATGAATTGTTTAAAAAGTATCAACAAGGGAATCTTTTAGCCAAAGAAGATTTAGTTAATGGTAATTTAAAACTAGTTTTATCAATATTAAAAAATTATTCATCTAGAACTGATAATTTAGATGATTTATTTCAAGTAGGATGTATTGGATTAATAAAAGCTATTGATAATTTTGATTTATCACATGAAGTTCGTTTTTCTACTTATGCTGTTCCTATGATAAGCGGTGAAATAAAAAGATATCTACGTGATAATAATCAATTACGTATATCACGTAGTATTAAAGATATAGCTTATAAAACATTAAAATTAAAAGAAGAAATGATGAATGAAAATGGCGTATACCCTAAAATAGAAGAAATAGCAAAAATTTTAAACGTTAGTGAGTATGATATTACCAATGCCTTAGATTCTTTAAAAAATCCAATAAGTATGTATGAACCAATATATAATGATGGTGGAGATACTATATATTTATTTGATCAATTAGCTATCCCTGAAAAAAAAGAAGAATTAAATATGAAAATAGCAATCTCTAAAGCTTTAAATAATTTAAAAGGAAGAGAGAAACACATTTTGAATGAAAGATTTGTTATTGGAAAAACACAAATGGAAATTGCGAATGAATTGGGGATATCACAAGCTCAGATATCTAGAATTGAAAAAAATGCCATTAATAAAATAAAAAGGAATGTAGAATAATATAATTAAATAGGTGATAATATGCGTTTATCTGATTTGCAAACAAAAGAATTGATAGATATTATTGATGGTAAAAGAATTGGCACAATTATAGATATTGTTATTAATAACGCTGATGGTAAAATATTAACACTAATAATAGAAGAATCAAAAAGATCAAGAAAATTTATTAATAACCGAGAAGAAAGAGAAATAGGATGGAATCAAATAAAAAAAATAGGAGAAGACATTATATTAGTAGAAACTAAAAAATAATGTCTTTTTAATTGTTATAAATTAAAAAAAATGTTATAATTAAATAGGTGATATTATGAATAGAAAAGGATTTACTTTAATTGAACTTATAACCGTTATTATCATTTTAGCTATATTAACTTTGATTATTTATCCAATGGTTTCTGATAATATTAAACAAGCTCAAGAAAATAATTTTACAACATTAAAAGGAAATATGAAAACGGCTACTGAATTATTCTTAAATGAATGTTCAAGTGGAACTATCACATCTCTAAATGGTGTTGATGATTGCGCACCTGTTTTAAATGCTTTGAATGGGACATTAACGGGAAGCGAAACTCTTTCAACTATTGTTTCAGCTCGAATATTATTAAAATATGGTTTATTAAAACCATCAAATATTCCAAAAGGTTCTGAAACAGAATCTATTTATGAAATATTTGATCCAAGAAAAGATACTAATAATTTAACTGATTGTTTGAAAACTAGAATTACCAAAGGAAGTAATTATAGTTATACATTTGAGGTTGTAGATGAATGCCCAAATCCATATGAGTAATAATGATTGGGATATTGTTCTGCAAGATGAGTATGAAAAAGATTACTTTAAAAAAATAGTTTCTTTTGTAAATAAAGAATATAAAAAAAATGTTATCTTTCCGCCTAAAAATTGCATTTTAAAAGCATTATCATTAACTAATTATAAAGATGTAAAAGTAGTTATATTAGGTCAAGATCCTTACCATGGTGAACATGAAGCAAACGGATTATCGTTCTCTGTCAATAAAGGGGTTCGTTTACCACCATCACTTCAAAACATATATAAGGAAATGAAAAATGACTTAGACATTAACATGACCAATTGTGGAGATTTAACCAAATGGGCCAATGAAGGTGTATTATTGTTAAATAGTATATTGACAGTTGAAAAAGATAAACCAGCATCACATAAAAATATTGGCTGGGAAAAATTTACAGATGAAATAATTTGTCAAGTAAATAATAAGAGTAGGCCTGTTGTGTTCATATTATGGGGTAATTTTGCCAGAAGTAAGAAAAAATTAATTACTAATAAAAAACACTTAATAATTGAATCAACTCATCCATCACCTTTTTCATGTCATAATGGTTTTTTTGGAAGTAGACCATTTTCTAAAACCAATAACTTTTTAAAGAAAAATAATATAAAAGAAATAGATTGGAAAATTTAAACCAATCTATTTTTTATAATTTAAAATCTTGATAATTATCATCAGACATATCTTTTTTGTCAAAAAATAATTTTTCTTTGTATTTACAAATTAAACCAACTACATTAGAAGGAAATGATCTGATTAATTTATTATATATTGCAATATTTTTATCATAATATTCTTTTAATGATTTTAATTTTTCATCGGTTTTATTTATCCCTTTAAAAATTTTATGAAGTTCTTCACTATCATTTAATTGAGGATATTCGTTTTTTAATAAAGACCATTCATTACTAGCTTCAACTAATTTTCTATCTAAATCAAAATTGCTTATTTTTCTAGATTTAATTTTAATTATTTCTTCAAAAATTTCTTTTTCACTATCTATATTACCTTTAATAATAGAAATAGCTTGATTCATAATGTCATATTTATTTCTAATTAAACTGTCTATAGCACTTTCTACTTCATTTATTCTAATAATTTCATCTTGATATTTATTATATATAATAATATATATAACTGAAAATATACATATTAATATAACTAATATGCCAAGATAAAGTAATGTTATATTCATTATTTACCACATCCTACATTAATTATAGCAAACATCACATATTATTTCAATGAAAATAAGAAAAAAAGAAACACCTAACTTTTTAAAGTAGGTGATTATAACATTTAAAAACTAATTAAAATCTTTAATATAATTAATTGATTCTTCAAAAATAACATAATCCAAATATATCATTAATATTAGATACCATTCACCATTAGTAGGATTACTTACTATAATATGATCCCTACCTGATTGTTCAATAACACCAGTAAATATTTTGTCTTGAAAATCTTCTGAACCAGGAACAGTTATATAAAACTTTCCAATTTTGCCTTTATTTAATCTTAAAATATTTTCAATATATGATTGTTCTTGGGATGCAATATTTTGTTCATAACTTGGAACATTTTGTTGATTTGGAGTTCCATTTAAATTATTACCTGGAAAACTAGAGTTTGGATAAAAACTACCATTCATAAAAACACCTCCTATATAAAAATATGTATAAAATAAAAAAATATGTTATAATATGATAGAGGTGTAAATATGAATGTTGAAGTAGCAATTTCAAATAGACACGTTCATCTTACAAAAGATGATTTAGAAATACTATTTGGTTTTAATTATGAATTAAAAAAAAGAAATGATTTATTACAAATTGGTGAATTTGCTTGTGTAGAAACTGTCACCTTAGAAACAAAAAAAAATAAAATAGAAAATGTCCGTGTTTTAGGACCAATAAGAAATTATACTCAAGTTGAAATTTCTAAGACCGATAGTTATTTCTTGGGAATTAATCCACCCATTAGAACATCAGGCGATTTATTAAATAGTGAAATTATTACTATAATTGGACCATGTGGAACAGTAGAAAAAGAATGCTGTATAATTGCGAATCGTCATATTCATGTTCCAATTACAGATAATAGATTTAATAATGATGAAATAGTATCGCTTAAAAGTAATAATGAAAAAGGCGGTATTTTATATAATGTTTTTATAAAGAAAAAAGAAAACTATGTTTTTGAAGCTCATCTTGATACTGATGATGGAAATGCATTGAATTTAAAAAACAAAGATTTGTTAGAAATAATTAAGAAATAGAAGGTGAACTATGATATATTTAGATTATTCAGCGACTACTCCTGTCGATAAAAGAGTATTGAATACATATAATGATGTATGCCTTAATTATCCTGGTAATAGTAATTCATTACATAAATTAGGGATTAAAAGTAAAGAATTAGAAGAGTATTGTCTTAATAAAACAGCAGAACTTTTAAAAGTAAAATCAACTGAAATAATATGGACATCAGGATCTAGTGAATCAAATAATACAGCTATCAAAGGTATATGCTTAAAATATCAAAATAGAGGAAAACATATTATTACTACCAATCTTGAACACTCTTCTATTATTGCACCCTTAAATTATTTAGTAGATTTAGGTTTTGAAGTTGATTTTGTTGACATAAAAGAAGATGGACAAGTAGATTTAGATCATTTAAAAAGTTTAATTAGAGAAGATACAATATTAGTTAGTATATGTGCCGTTGATAGTGAAATCGGATTAAAACAAAACATAAATGAAATAGGTTTAATATTAAAAAAATATCCTAAATGTTTTCTTCATGTTGATGTAACACAAGCAATTGGTAAAATTAATATTGATTTTACTAATATCGATTTAGCGTCCATTTCTGCTCATAAATTTTATGGTTTAAAAGGAATAGGAATGCTATATAAAAAAGATAAAATTATATTAGAACCACTTATACATGGTGGGAAATCATCTACTATATTTCGTAGTGGAACACCACCCGTTCCTTTAATTGCATCTTGGACAAAAGCTTTAGAATTGATTGTTTCTGATGTTTCAAAAAATTATGATTACGTTTCAAAACTAAATAAAACAATAATTGATAAATTAATACAATATGATGATGTTATTATAAATAGTCGCCCTTGTTCAATTCCTCATATCATAAATTTTAGTATTATTGGAATTAAACCGGAAACATTTATTCATTCATTAGAAGAAGATGAAATATATATTTCTACCAAAAGCGCTTGTTCTAAAAGTGAAAGTATTTCAAAAAGTGTTTTTGCTTTAACAAAAAATGAAAATCTTTCTTATCAAACATTAAGAATTAGTTTATCTCATTTAACTACTTTAGATGAAGTTAATAAATTTTTAGAAAGTTTTGATAAAAATTATAAAAAATTAAAAGGAATTGATCGTAATGGAAATAATAATAATTAGTGCTATATGGTGTCCTTCATGCTTAATAATGAAACCACGATATAAAAAAATACTTAATAATTATGACGATATTAATAGTGTTTTTTTAGATTATGATATGGATAGTGATATTATAAAAGAATATAATATCGAAAAAATATTACCTATTTGTATAATTAAAAAAAATAATACTGAATTATTTAGACTAATTGGCGAAATAAAAGAAGAAGAAATAATAAAAAGAATTGAAGAATGCAGAAAGTAGTGATTTTATGAAGAAAAAAATATTATGTATTTTATTATTATTATTAAGTATCTTTTCTTTTAATTCTAAGGTAAATGCCGAAGAACTAAATACTGTTAATATGTATGTTTTTTACTCTAAAACTTGTCCGCATTGCGCAAATGAATTAAAAGATTTAAACAAACTAAAAGAAAAATATAACAATTTAAGAGTATATACCTATGAAATATCATTAGAGGAAACAAAAAAGAAATTAATGCTTATCGAAGAATATTATAAAATTAATGTAATGAGTGTTCCATGGACGATAATAGGTGAAAAACAATATAGTGGCTATCAAGAAGAAAGTTATAACAAATATAAAAATATAATAGAATATTATTCACATAATGGATATAATGATGAAATAGGTGAATTATTTAAAAATAACAACTTTGAATATATTAATGGACCAACTTATAAAATTGATTCAACAAAATCATTAGATAATTATTTAGATGAAGTTGAAAATCAAAAAATTTCTATTCCTATTATTGGTGAAATAAATTTAAAAAATATGGCATTACCACTTGTGACTGTCATTTTAGGCTTGTTAGATGGCTTTAATCCTTGCGCTATGTGGATATTATTATTTTTATTGAGTTTATTAATTCCAATGAAAAATAAAAAAAGAAGATGGACTTTAGGTTTATTATTCTTATTATCTTCAGCATTAATTTATTTTATATTTATGAATGCGTGGTTAAATTTAACTTCTCTTCTATTAACAACTAATATATTAAAAATTTTAATTGGAAGTATTGCTTTAATAGGTGGAATTATAAATTTAAGAAGTTATATAAAATCTAGAAAAGAAACAGGTTGTGAAATTGTTGACAATAAAAAAAGAACTAAATTATTTAATAAAATAAAAGATATTACAAATGAAAAAAGTTTTATTTTAGCCGCCATTGGCATAATATTAGTAGCGTGTTCCGTAAATATCATTGAACTTGCTTGTTCGGCTGGTTTTCCTGTTATGTATATTGAATTGTTAGAAATAAATGCTTTATCAGAAATAGAGAAAATATTATATATTGGATTATATATTATCTTTTTCTTACTAGATGATTTAATCGTTTTCTTTATTGCGATGATATCGTTAGAATTAAAAGGATTTTCAAACAAAATAGGCAAATATTCTAAACTAATAGGTGGTATTTTAATGCTTATAATTGGATTGTTGATGATAATAAAACCAGAATGGTTAATGTTTAATTTTTAAGGAGGAATTATGGAAATATTAGATAAATTAAATATTGAATATAACAATATATCATTGTATACAGAAGCTTTTACTCATACATCATATAGTAATGAACATAGTCATTGTCCTAATTATGAACGATTAGAATTTTTAGGTGATGCTGTTTTGGAACTTATTATAAGTAAATATTTATTTCAAGATAAAGAATACAAAGAAGGAATAATGACTAAAAAAAGAGCTTCATATGTATGCGAAAATGCTTTATATCGTTATGCTAGTGATTTGGATTTTTTCAAATATATAAGATTAGGAAGTGGCGAAAAAAAAGAACCTAATCCTACTATTTTAGCTGATGTTTTTGAAGCTTTCATTGGGGCTATGTATTTAGACAAAGGTTTTGATTATACTGAGGAAAAAATGATTAAAATAATAACACCATATATTAAAGAAAATATTGAATTTTTAAAAGATTACAAATCAGAACTTCAAGAATTAGTTCAAACTTTTAAAAAAAGTGTTGAATATAAAATAGTTAATGAATATGGTGAACCACATTGTCCTACTTTTGTATGTGAAGTCCTTGTTGATGGAATGATTTTAGGACGTGGATGTGCAAATAGTAAAAAAGGTAGTGAACAAGAAGCAGCTCGTGAAGCCTTAAGTAAACAAGCTAAAATAAATAATAAAAATGATATGATATAATTCCTGAAATAATTGTTTGAAGAATTCTTCCTAATAAAAATAATTTATAAGAAATTTTAGTTTCCGTTATTTGTGAAACAATTTGTAAATGAACTGATAATCCTCCAAATGATAAAAACATTGTGGATAAAACAACTTTATATATTTCATCAATATTTAATAATGATAATGCTTTTATACCTTGAGTAATTTCTAATATTCCTTTTAGAATCATTTCATTGTAAGCATTTAAATTCAACTTATTTACAAGAATTGTAGAAATAATTAAGAATATAGTTATTGTTCCTAAAATAAGTCCTAAAGTATTAATAGAATTAGTAATAGCTTTAGCTAAAATAACACTAAATTCTTTTTTTTCATTTTTTTGTATTATTGATAATTCTGTTTTAGGATAATATTTTCTTATAATTATTCCCACTATAAAATTACTTATATAATGACTTAATAAAATTATTATTCCTAATCTTTTATTATTTAAAAAAAAGGTAGAAACAGTTCCTAAAACAAATAATGGATTAGAAAAATGAGACCAAGCTAAAATTTTAGATGCTTCTTTTTCGTTTAAAATCCCTTTATCATATAAAGTTCTAATATTTTTAGCAGAACTAGGAAATCCTGAAATCATTGAAAGAAAAATAATAACTGAAGCTTCGCTTTTAATTAAAAAAATTTTATTAAATGGTTTTTTAAATAATAAACCAAAATAATAAGCCAAATCATAATTAATTAAAATATCACTTAATATAAAAAAGGGAAATAGAGATGGAAAAACATTTTTAGTAAATAAATTTATAGAGTTATTGACAGTTGAAAAAACTAATTCTTTATTTTTAATTAGTTCTATAGTAAAATAAATAGTAGATAATAATATCAAAAAATTAATAAATTTCTTTTTCATAATAAAATATATGATAAAATATAATATATAATACAGGAGGAAAATGTGAAAATAATAAATAAAATTCTAGATTTTTTAAAAGAAAATAAATTTTTTATAATAGGATTAATAATAGGAATTATTGTATGCAATATTAAATTACCATATTATGTATTAGCTCCAGGTGGAACAATTAATATTGCTGATAAAGTAGAAATAGAAAATAAACATGATATAAATGGTGAGTTGAATTTATTATTTGCATCGGAATATGAAGGAACATTACCAACCTTAGCATTAGGATTAATTTTAAATTCATGGGATATTGTTCCAATGAGTAATAATCAAATAACCAACGAAAGTATGGAAGAAATTGCTAAACGCGGAAAAATAATGTTAGATAATTCCATTCAAAATGCCATATATGTTGCATATAAAGAAAGTAATAATGAATTTATTATTAATAAATCAAATTATTATATAATTGCAAAAAGTGAAAATATTAATTGTCCTCTTGAAGTAGGTGATGAAATATTAAAAGTAGATAATAAAGATATAAATGAAATAGATTTTATTAATTACGGAGTTAACAAAAAAATAGGTGATGAAATATTATTTAAAATAAAAAGAGATAATTCTGAAAAAAATATGACATGTAAATTTATTAATATTAATAATGAAGCTAAAATAGGAATCTATTTATTAACTAATTATGATTATCAAACACTACCTAAAATATCATTAAAATTTAGTGATAGTGAAAGTGGATCATCTGGTGGACTTATGATGGCCTTAAATATATATTTATCATTAATTGATAAAGATATTGTAAAAGGAAGAAAGATTGCTGGAACAGGAACTATTGATAATAATGGAAATATTGGTGAAATTGCTGGCGTAAAATATAAATTAATGGGTGCCAATAAAACTAACATGGATATTGTATTAGTTCCAAGCGAAAACTATCAAGAAGCTCTTTCTATAAAAAATGAAAACAACTATAAAATGGATATTGTTGAAGTAAAAACTTTTAAAGATGTAATTGATTATTTAAAGAAATAACAAAATGAATTGAATGAGATTGTTTAAAAAGTGAATCTAATATTAAAATTTAATATTGACAATTATATTTAGTTTTGATAAAATTAATTGTAATTTAAAACAAATGAAAAAGCCGAAATTAAATTAATTATTTAAAAAGAGAGTCTAGTTGGGTGAAAATAGATAAATAGTATTTAATTTGTATCACTTTTGATGTGTTTTATTGATAAGATAAAATCGGTTACGCGTTATAGTATTAAGAGTATAGTCATCTATAAAATAAGGTGGAACCGCGGTAATAATCGTCCTTATATTATGATGACTTTTTTCTTTATGAGGAGGGAATATGTTTAAAGAATTAAAAAAAGAAAGTGTTAGCACTATTGAATCAGAATTTATTAATTATTGGGAAAAAAATAATATTTATCAAAAATCAATTGAAAATAGAAATGATTATTTTGTCTTTTATGATGGGCCTGCATTTGCAAATGGATTTCCAGGATTACACCATATGGTCGCTAAAAATTTAAAAGATGCAATGTGTAAATACCATACCTTAAAAGGAAAAAAAGTAATTAGAAAAGTAGGATGGGATACGCATGGACTTCCAATTGAAAATCATGTAGAAAACAAATTAGGCTTTAAAAGTAAAAAAGATATTGAAGCTTTTGGTATTGATAATTTTAACAATGAATGCCGAAAAAGCGTCAGAGAAAATGAATCAGCCTTTACTGATTTAACAAAAAAAATGGGTCAATTTATTGATACAAACAATCCATATTTAACATACAAAAATGATTATATTGAAACAGAATGGTGGATATTAAAAAAATTCTTTGAAGAAGGCTTATTTTACGAAGGAAATAAAGTTATGCCATATTGTCCAAGATGTGGAACAGGGCTTGCTTCTCATGAAGTAGCCCAAGGTTATGAAGATATTACTGTTGAAACAGTCATTGTTCCAATGAAAAAGAAAGACGAAGATTGCTATTTTCTAGTATGGACCACAACACCATGGACTTTAATTGCTAATGTTGCTATTTGTGTTAATCCAAATGAAGATTATGTTAAAGTAGAATCAAAAGGTCATAAATTCATTTTAGCATCTTCTTTAGTAAATAATATATTAGGTGATGAATATAAAATATTAGAAAAATATAAAGGGAAAGATCTAGAATATATTGAATATGAACAATTGATCCCAAGCTTAACAGTCGATAAAAAAGCCTTTTTTGTAACAGCCGATGACTATGTTACTATGACTGATGGAACTGGTATTGTTCATTTAGCTCCAGCCTTTGGTGAAGATGATTCTAATGTCGCAAAAAAATATGATTTACCTTATTTAAATCCAGTTGGAAAAGACGGCTGTTATAATGATGGATTATGGAATGGAACTTTAGTATTTGAAGCTGATCGCTTAGTTATAGATTATTTAAAAGAAAATGACAAATTATTTAAAAAACAAAAAATGGTTCATAATTATCCACATTGTTGGCGATGCCATAGTCCACTTTTGTATTACTCAATGCCAAGTTATTATATTGCTGTATCTAAAATGAAAGATGCATTAGTTAATGCTAATAAAGAAGTTAATTGGTATCCATCATATGTTGGTGAAAAAAGATTTGGAAACTGGTTAGAAAATGCTAAAGATTGGGCAGTTTCAAGAACAAGATATTGGGGAGCACCAATTCCATTCTGGAAGTGTTCTTGTGGGCATACCGAAATGATAGGCTCTCGTCAAGAATTAATTGAAAAAGCAATTGAACAAATAGATGAAACAATTGAATTACATAAACCAAATATTGATGAAATCCATTTAAAATGTCCACAATGTGGTGGCTCTATGACTCGAATACCAGATGTTTTAGATTGTTGGTTTGATAGCGGTGCTATGCCATTTGCTCAATATCACTATCCATTTGAAAATAAAGAATTATGGGAAACACAATTTCCAGCTGATTTCATTTGCGAAGGAATTGATCAAACAAGAGGATGGTTTTATACATTATTAGTTATTTCAACTTTTATTAAAGGTTGTAGTCCTTATAAAAATGTTTTAGTTAATGATTTACTTTTGGATAATGAAGGTAAAAAAATGAGTAAATCAAAAGGCAATATTGTTGAACCATTCACAACTATGAAAGAATACGGTGCTGATACTGTTAGATTTTATTTACCATATGTATCACCTGTATGGACACCATTAAAATTTGATGTTTCGGGTTTAAAAGAAGTGTATTCGAAATTCTTTAATCCTCTTCGCAATACATATAATTTCTTTGTTATATATGCCAATATTGATAATGTTGATCCAAGAAATTTCAAAGTTGAATATAAAAATTTAGAAGAAATAGATAAATGGTTAATTTCAAAATATAATACATTATTAAAAAATGTAACTAATTCATATGAAGAATACGACTTAAATAAAGTTGTCAAATATTTAACTAATTTCGTTTCTGAAGATTTATCTAATTGGTATATTAGACGAAATAGAAATAGATTTTGGGGTAGTGAATTAAACAATTCAAAAATGAGTGTTTATCAAACAACTTATGATGTTTTAGTTGGATTATCAATTATTATTTCACCATTAGTTCCATTCTTGTCAGAAGAAATATATATTAATTTAACTGATAAAGAATCAGTTCATCTAAGTGATTTCCCTAAATATGATAAAAATTTAATTGATACCAAAATTGAAGAAAAAATGGATTTAGTTCGTGAATTAATATCATTAGGAAGAAATGCTAGAGAAGAAGCTAAAATTAAAGTTAGACAACCAATTAGTGAAATTATTTTAGATGGTTCTACTGAAAAAATAATTGCTGATTTAAAAGATTTAATTACTGAAGAATTAAATGTCAAAAAATTAGTATTTGAAAATGATCTTTCAAAATATATGAATTTTACAATTAAACCAAATTTTAAAGAAGCTGGTTCAGTAATTGGACCATTAATGAAAGATTACACTACATTTTTATCAAATTTAAGTGAAAATGATATTGAAAATATTAGAAACGGTCAAATAATTAAATTTAAAAATATTGATATTACTCCTGAATTAGTTGATATTAAAATAATTGCTAAAGAGGGATTTGATGTCGCTAAAGAAAATAATAATTTTATTATTTTAAACACGACATTAACTAAAGAATTAATCAATGAAGGTAATGCTAGAGAATTTATATCAAAAGTTCAACAACTTCGTAAAACTAATAATTATGATGTGCTAGATAGAATAAAAATTCATTATGAAGCAAACGAAGAATTTACTAATTCAATTAAAGACTATATAAATTATATTAAAGATGAAACATTATGTTTAGAATTAATAGAATCGAAGAATATTACAGATAATTATAATATTAATGAATATAGTGTTAATATTAAAACGGAAAAGATATAGACATCAAGTTTATATTTTTTTATTAAAATAATTTAAAATAATTAGAAAAAATTTGACTTTTTTCATATAATGATATAGAATAATTCATGTTTCAAAAAAAGGAGAATAACAAAATGATTAATAATTGTCAAGAATTAGTTCAATGTCTTAAAAATAATTTTAAAGAAAGAATTGATATTACTGTTGTATGTTTAGAAGTCAGTGTTGTCAAAGGAACATTAGATAGTAAAATGTTTTCTATAATATATATACCTAATGAATATCTATATTTTAAAATAGATAAACATGATGAATCAATAATAAATGAATTTAAAATTTTATATGAAAAGGAATTATATGGAACTAATCCATTATGTAGTTATGAATTATCAAATGATGAAGATGAAGTTGAAAGAATAGTGGAATGGTCTAATAAAGGTGAAGAAAGAATTGAAGAATTAAAACTTCAAGAAAAAAGCGAAGATGATAGAATAAGTAATTTAAAAATATATTATAATTATCATCATAAGTCTAGAATTAAAACATTATAAAAGATAAAACTACAGTAGTAGTTTTTTTTTATTTATGGTATAATTTTAATGAAGTAAAGGTGGAATTATGAAACGTAATGAAGTTGATAGAAATAAAATATCGCCAATGATGAAACATTATTTAGAACTGAAGGATAAATATGAAGATGTAATTATATTTTATCGTTTAGGTGATTTTTATGAAATGTTTTTTGAAGATGCTGAAACGGCTTCTCATGAATTAGAATTGACATTAACCGGTAGAAGTGCTGGTCTTGATGAAAAAGTTCCTATGTGTGGTATTCCTTATCATGCTGCATCAACTTATATAGATAAATTAATAAAAAAAGGTTACAAAGTAGCCATTTGTGAACAATTAGAAGATCCTAAAACAGCTAAAGGAATCGTTGATAGAGATATTATTCAAATTATTACTAGTGGAACTATCATAAATAATTTAGATGAAAAAGAAAATAACTATATCGCCAGTATTTACGATTATATTAATTGTTATACAATTACTTTTGCTGATATCACAACTGGTGAAATTCAAAGTAAATTAATTGAACATGATTCAAATAATTTAATTCAAGAAATTTTATCTTCAAATATAAAAGAAATAATTGTGAATGAAAAATTAGATAAAGTAATTGTTTCTACTTTGAGGAATCAATATAAAATATTAGTTACTATTACTAATAGTATATTAGATAATCCAATATATAATTATATTTATGAAGATATTAGTGAAGAAAGATATATTTTAGGAACAAAACATTTACTTTCTTATTTGATTCTAAATTCTAAAAGAGAACTATCTCATATACAAAAATTAAATATTATTAAAAATGATTCATACTTAAAAATGGATATATGGACTAAGAAAAATTTAGAATTAACTGAAAGTATCAGATTAAAAGAACGAAATTATTCTTTATTATGGCTATTAGACTGGACTAAAACAGCTATGGGTAGTAGAAAATTAAGAATTTTTATTGAAAACCCATTAATTGATAAAAATGAAATAAATAAAAGATATGATGTTGTTGAAACATTATTAAAAGAATTCATTTTGTGTGAAGATTTAAGAAATTATTTGTATGAAGTATACGACTTAGAAAGATTAAGTGGAAGAATATCATTAGGTAATGTTAATGCTAGAGATTTGATTCAGTTAAAAAATTCAATAAAAGTTTTACCGCAAATAAAAAAAATATTAAATGAAATTAATTTCTATTATGATATTGAAACCTTAGATGATTTATATCAATTGTTAAATAATGCCATATATGAAGATCCTCCAATAACTTTAAAAGAAGGTTATTTAATAAAAGAAGGTTATAATAAAACTTTAGATGAATTAAAAAGTTTAAGAAGTGGTGGCAAAGAATTTATTAGTAATTTTGAAATAGACGAAAGAGAACGAACTGGTATAAAAAATTTAAAAGTTGGCTTTAATAAAGTATTCGGTTATTATATAGAAATTAGTAAAGGAAATGTTAACTTAATAACTGATGATATGGGATATATTAGAAAACAAACATTAGCTAATTGTGAAAGATATATTAATAACACTTTAAAAGAAAAAGAAGATTTAATACTAGGGGCAGAAGAAAAAATAATTAATTTAGAATATGAATTGTTTAATGAAATTAGAATACAAGTCAGTAATTATATTCCTATTATTCAAAAAATATCAAAAGTTATAAGTGAAATAGATGTTTTACAAAGTTTTGCTAGAGTAAGTGAAAAAAACAATTATGTGAGACCAATATTAACGGATACTCAAGTTTTAGAAATAATTGATTCTCGCCATCCAGTTGTTGAAGATGTTTTAAAAGGTGAATATGTTCCTAATGATATAATTATTGATGAAGATACAAGTATTTTATTAATAACTGGCCCTAATATGGCTGGTAAATCAACATATATGAGGCAATTAGGAATAAAATATTTACAAGAATTGGGGCGAGCGATGATTTAGTAAGCGGAGAATCAACTTTTATGGTTGAAATGTTAGAAGCATCCAATGCCATAAAAAATGCTACTCAGGATAGTTTAATCTTATTTGATGAATTAGGAAGAGGAACAGCGACTTTTGATGGTATGAGTCTTGCTCAAGCTATCTTAGAATATATTCATAATAATATTAAATGTCGCACCTTGTTTTCTACTCATTATCATGAATTAACTGATTTA
>CAYVSY010000012.1:0-21017 GCA_964454255.1 uncultured Muribaculaceae bacterium | reverse complement strand
GATAAATATGCTTATGAAAGAAGTCAAATGGCTTTACATGATACTAATATTGAAAGATTAATGGCTTTTGGAGCTGCTGGTTTATCTATTGCGGCTGATTCATTATCAGCAATAAAATTTGCTAAAGTTCGTCCTATAAGAAATGAGTATGGAATTGCTATTGATTTTAAAATAGAAGGTGATTTTCCTAAATATGGTAATGATGATGATAAAGTTGATAATATTGCTGTTGATGTTGTAACAATTTTTTCAAACGAGTTGAAGAAACATAAATTGTATAGAAATGCTAAACATACATTATCAATTTTAACTATAACGTCTAATGTTATGTATGGTAAAAAAACGGGGGCTACACCTGATGGCAGAAAAACTGGAATTCCTTTTGCACCTGGTGCTAATCCTATGCATGGAAGAGATTCAAACGGTGCTTTAGCGTCATTAAATTCGGTAGCTAAATTACCTTATGTAGATATTTGTCAAGATGGAATTTCTAATACATTTTCTATTACTCCTAATGCTTTAGGTCATGATGAAAATGAAAGAATTGATAATTTAGTGAGCATATTAAATGGTTATTTTAAACAAAAAGCTCAACATATAAATGTAAATGTATTAAGTAGAGAAACTTTAATTGATGCTATGAAAAATCCACAAAAATATCCATCCTTAACAGTTAGAGTATCTGGATATGCAGTTCAATTTATTAAGCTTAGTTCAGAACATCAAATGGAAATAATAAATAGAACATTTCATGAGAAAATATGACTGGTAAAATAAATTCAATTGAAACGATGGGTCTTGTGGATGGACCGGGAATCAGATTTGTTGTGTTTATGCAGGGATGTCCCAATCGCTGCATTTTTTGCCATAATCCTGAAACTTGGCAATTAAATGATGGCTATGAAGAAAATTCAATTAATTTAGTTAATAAAATTTTAAAGTATAAGAATTATTTTTCTGATAACGGTGGAGTAACATTTTCAGGTGGTGAACCGCTAATGCAATCAGAATTCTTATTGCAATGTTTAAAATTATGCAAAGAAAATAATATAAATACTTGTTTAGATACAAGTGGAATTGGTTCAAAACTTTTAAAAGAAATTTTAGAATATACTGATTTAGTTATTTTAGATATAAAGGCTATAAATAAAAATAATTTTAATAAAATAGTTAACAATAATTTTGATACTTTTTTAACCTTTTTAAAATTATGTCAAAGTATGAATAAAAAAATATGGCTCAGACAAGTTATTATTCCTAATATAAATGATACGAAAGAATATATTCAAGCTTTATATGAATTTATTAAACCAATTAAAAATGTATCTAAAGTAGAATTATTACCATATCATAATTTGGCAGATGTAAAATATAAAAAATTAGCTATTAATAATCCACTTGAAAACGAATTGTCACTCGATATAAAAAAATATAGTGATCTTCAAAAATATTTATCTAGATTAATGAAAAATACTTAAATTTTGATGTAAATCTTGTTTTAAAACTGTTAATAAAGAAACATAATTTTAATTTGTGTGTAATATAATTGATATTATGTTTTTTTGATCAAAACAAAAAAACTTTTAAAAAATCTAGGGATTTGTCTATAATTTGTAAATCCCATTACTAAAAAAGTAATGGGATTTTTATATAATTATTTTAATTATTTATTAATTTTTTTTCTATATAGTAAACTAAATAATATAAAATAGTTGCGACTACACAAAGAATAATAATTCCAGTTAATACTAAATCCAAATTAAATACTTGAGAACCATACATTATTAGGTATCCTATTCCTTCTTTTGAAACTAAAAATTCTCCCATTATAACGCCGATTAAAGACATATGAAGAAAAAACTATCTGGTTTCTTGTTTTATAAGTTTAGCATGCATAACGACCTTTTCATCATTATTATAACATGTTGATAAAGTTAGAATGTTATCGGTAGAATTAATTGTAGTATTGAAATTAAAGACACTTCTATTAATTAATTTATTTAAAAATTCTTGATATTTAATATCATTATTAAACTCAATTTGTAAATAATCACTTGTTGTTTCAATTCGGTAGACACTAAATACTTGCCATAAAGTATTTTCATATTCAGTTGATAATTTAATAACATAATTGTTAGAATTTTTATACCAATCACTTTTAATAATATTCTTTAAACTACCAAACATGGTTGTGTCTGTTCTTCCGTGAGCATATATAATGGTATTTTTATTTAATGTCTTAATGTTATTTCGATAATCTAAAAATACCCATCCAGCTTTATTATATTTTTTATTAAACGAATGAGTTAAATAGTATTCATTATCATTTGTTTGAACAAAAGGATAATTTATATTTGTTCCATTTACTTGAATCCATCCTTTAACATTGCTGTTGATCTGTTTTAATTCGTTAAAATCAACATTTATCATATTCATTTTTATATAATCCCAATAAGCATTAGCTTTTGATGGTTCTTCTATTTGTTCAATTATTTTTGTTTCTTCATTATCAATTATTTCTACTATTTCAGTAACTTTATTAATTTCTATTTCTTGATTTTGAGTGTTTTTTTTATCTATATTCCACTTTGTTATATTTATAATTGATACAATAAATATGGTGATAAATATTAATAATAATAAAATAACTAATATGTTTTTCCATTTAATTTTTTTTTCTTTCATAAAATATCCTTTCTTATTATTCGATAATAGGAACAAAAAATTTTCTATCATTTTATATAGTTTTAGATGTTCAATTATAAATTGTGGGATTATTATTTTTAGAAATCATTACCTAATTAGTAATATTAATTGTATATTTCTAAACGCTATCCTTTTATTAGTAGTTAAAGTATAGTATTCATTATCTGATTTATATTTTTTTGTTTGGTGGGGTGCTCATGTTTCGTTATAGTGTCCACTGATAGTAGCATTTGATAATTAAACTAGAAACGACTAATTTCACTTATATATATTTTTAATTTATCAGCAAAATTCATGGTTATCTCTTTTTAAAAATATTCTAATTTTATTTTAACATATTTGTTTTAATAATTATATATTTTTCTAAAAAATGAAGGTTTTAATTAAATAATAATTTAAAAAATTTATGGTATTTAATATTTGATTACATATTTGTAATTTAATTGTAATTTTTAAAAATTTATAAGATTGTTTAAGTAGTATTTCGAAAGATATAATAATATTACTGTAATTAAACTTAAAATTGGTGACAAATGGAATTATTTTATAAGTAAATAATAAAATTAATTAGAGGTGATATGAATCTCTAATGTAATAGTTAAATGCTTTAATTCAAAAGGTCAAATGATTAATTCAAAAGATGTAGTAATAAAAATACCAATTGTATATGAATTAATTGATAAATATGTTAAAAAAAGATCATGTCATTTGATATGACTTTTTTAATTACTATGTTAACAATATTAAATATAAGTAGTAAATAAAAAAACTAATAGTAATATTTTTAATATATGGAGGTTTTATGAAAGTTGGACTATATGCTAGAGTTTCAACAGATATACAAGTTGAAGGATATTCTATTGAAGCTCAAAAAGAATTTTTAGAAAGTTATGCTAAAAGTAAAGAATATACAGAGTTAACTTATTATGTTGATGGTGGTTATAGCGGAAAAGATTTAAATCGACCAGCTATTCAAAAATTAATTCAAGATGCTAAAGAAAGAAAAATTGATTGTGTAATGGTTTTTAAATTGGATAGAGTGTCAAGAAGTCAAAGAGATACTTTGTATTTGATTGAAGAAGTATTTAATAAATATAATGTTGGATTTATATCTATTAGAGAAAATTTTGATACAACTTCGCCATTTGGAAAAGCAATGATTGGTATTTTGTCGGTGTTTGCTCAATTAGAGCGAGAAACTATTTTAGAAAGAACAAAAATTGGTTTAATTAAAAGAGCACAAGATGGTTATTGGAAAGGAGGAGGAAATATACCTTTCGGATATACTTATGATAAAAATTCAGGTATTTTAATATCAAAACCTGAAGAAGTCGAAGTTCTTAATAAAATGATAACTTTGTATTTAGAAGGTAAAAGTTTTGGTCAAATAAGTGAAGTTGTTGGAATGGATGAGAGTCAAATTAAAAAAATAATGTTAAATAAAACAAACACAGGTATTATAAAATATAAGGGTGAGGAATATAAAGGACGTCATAAAGCAATTGTATCTGATGAAATATATAATAGGGTTTTTGAAACAAACAAATTAAGAGGGAAAGCAACTAAAAACGAAAGACATTATTTATTATCTGGTAAAATATATTGTGGTTATTGTGGTGCAAAATATAGATATCAAAAATGGGGAAAAAGAATAATTTGCTATTGTTATTCTAGGCAGCATAGTAAACCTAAATATATTAAAGATCCTAATTGTAAAAATAAAAGATGGGATTCATTTGAAATAGATGATGCTGTTATACAAAATATATTTTCAATGGAACTGAATGAAAAATTATTTAAAGATAATTATCAGTTGATTGAAGTAGATATTATTGATGAATATAATTTACGATTATCTAAGATAGATAAACAACTTAATAATTTATTAAATTTTATATCCAATGGATTAGCTGTTGAAGTAATAAAGGATAAAATAGAGAAATTAGAAAAAAAAAGACAGAATATTTTATTGAAATTAAAAAAAATCAGAGTGAAAAAAAATAATAATAAAAAAGATTTACCGATTATAAGAAATCTTCAATCAGTATGGTTTAATATGCCTTTTTCAGAAAAAAGAATAATAATAGAACAAATTATAGACAAGGTTATAGTAAATAATAATGAATTGGAGATTTATTATAAGATTTCGTAAATTGTTGATAAAGTTTTCTCTATATGTTATTAATCCCGATTAAAGACATGCTAACATTTATTTTTAATGAGCTAATAATAGTCATATAATTACTTGGTAAAACAACTTTGGTAAGAATTTGATATTTATTAGCTTTGAAAGATTTTAATAAATTAATTTTATTTATATCAGTATTTATTAATCCGTTATAAACATTAATAATGGTGACAATTACTGATATCAATAATGCCATAATTATAATTGATTCTATACCAGCTCCTGCCCATATTATAATTATAGGTCCTAAGGCTACTTTGGGTAAACTATTTAATATTGTTAAATATGGATCAAATATTTTGGCTATTGTTTTATTTAGCCATAAAAGAATTGCAATACCGGTTCCTATAATAGTTCCTAGTATAAAGCTAATTGAACTTTCATATACAGTAATACATATATGTTTATATAAATTATTATTATTATGAAGATTAATAATCGTTTTAAAAATATTTGATGGTTTTGATGAAATAAATTCGTTAATTATTTTTTGATTAGCTAGTATTTCCCAACATATTAAAATTGCTGCTAATATTAATATTTGAAAAAAGATAATAATAATTTTATTAGTTTTTATCTTTTTTAAATAATTTTTGTATTCTAGACTATACATGATAATCTAATTCCTTCCAAATTAATTCATAATATGTAGGAAATTCTGGACATTTTCGATTATTAATGGGTGTCGTTTTATTGGTTAAATCAACATTAATTATTTTTTTTACTTTAGCTGGTCGAGAACTCATAATAATTATTCTATCTGCCATACTTATGGCTTCTGCTAGGTCATGGGTAACTATAATAACTGTTTTATTTTCTTTTTTTATTATTTTATAAACATCATCAGAAACAGCCAGTCTTGTTTGATAATCGAGTGCCGAAAAAGGTTCATCCATTAACAATATATCCGGATTAATAGCAAGTGTTCTGATTAGTGCTACTCGTTGTCTCATTCCACCAGATAAATTTTTAGGATAATTATTAATAAATTCGCTCAATCCATAATTTTTTAGTAGTTTTAAAACATTATCTTTTTTACTTTTTTTATTTTCTATTTTTAATCCAATCATACAATTATCAATAATATTTAGCCATGGAAATAGGGTATCTTGTTGTAACATATATCCTATTTTAATTTTATCTTTATTTGGAAATATGTAAGTTCCTTTATTTTTGTTTTCTAATCCACACAGAATTGATAATAGTGTTGATTTACCACAGCCAGACGGGCCTACGATTGCTATTATTTCGCCTTCCTTAATATTTAAAGAAATGTTATCTAAAGCATGAATTTCACCTTGGGGTGTGAGATAAGTTTTAGATAAATTGTTTATTACTAATATATCATTCATTTTGATATATTAATTCATTATAAGGTGCTTTTTCAGTTAATTCGCCAGAAGCAATCATTATCTCTTGAATATGATCCCATTCTTTTTCAGTTATAATTGTGTTACTTTTCCATGCATCTCCTTCTTTGTATCTATCAACTATTTTTGTTAGATCATTTAGTGAAATATCTGGGAAAAAACTTAATATTTTTTCGGCAATAACATTGGCATTATTATTTTTAACAAATTCTAATCCTCTATTAATAGCTTTTGTAAAACTATTAATTATTTTTGGATTATTTTCAATATAACTTTTTCTAGCGTTATAAGCTGTATATGGAACTTCTCCACCTAAGGCACCAATATATGTTACGACATGACCCAACCCTTCTTTTTCTACATTTAAAGCATTTGGTTCAAACAAAGTTACAAAATCTCCTATTCCACTTATAAAAGCACCTTCCATGGCAGCAAAGGTAATTGATGTGTCAATAGTCAAATCTTTTTTAGGATCAATATTGTTTTGCCTTAACGCCCATTCAAAAGTCATTTCAGGCATTCCGCCGATTCTTCCACCTATAACATATTTTCCTTTTATATCTTCTAATTTAAAATTTTCATATTTTTCTCTTGATACTAAAAATGTCCCATCTCTTTTAGTTAATCCTGCAAATGTTTTGACAAAATCTGTTTCACCTTTTTGATATACGTAAATGGTTGCTTCACTACCAGAAAAACCGATTTGAACATCGTTAGATAAAACGGCAGCCATTACTTTATCAGCTCCAGGCGTTAAAACTAATTCTATATTTAATCCTTCTTCTTCAAAATATCCATTGTTTATTGCAACGTATTGAGGTGCATAAAATATAGTGTGGGCTACTTCAGCAACTTTAATTTTTGGTTTGTTTTTTTCGTTATTTGTTTTGAATGCAAAATAACCGATACCAATTACTAATATGGAAAGAATTATTCCATATATGATTTTTTTCATTTTCATCCCCCTTAACACTTTTATTATATTCTAGTTTGAAAAAAATGTTATGTAGATTGTTTTGTTACTTTTATTTCTTGATAAACAGATGTTTATGTGTTAAACTTATTTAGAACCATGGAGGTAATTATGAATTTAAGTAAATTAAATAAATCACAAATTGAAGCGGTCAAACATATTGATGGTCCGATGTTGGTTTTAGCAGGTGCTGGTAGTGGAAAAACATCTGTGCTTACTAATAGAATTGCTTATTTAATAGAAAATGATATAAATCCCGACAATATATTGGCTATTACATTTACTAATAAAGCTGCTAAGGAAATGAAAGAGCGCACAATTAAAATAGTTGGATCTTGTGCCTATGATGTTCAAATTTCAACATTTCATTCTTTTGGATTAAAATTATTAAAAGAATTTTATAATTATTTAGGTTATTCTAAAAATTTTATTATTTTAGATAGTGATGATACCCTAACAACTATTAAAAAAATTATAAAAGAACTTGGTTTGAATAGCGAATTTTATAATGTTAAGGTAATAAGAAATAAAATAAGTAGTTATAAAAACAATTTATTTTCTTTAAATCAAATTGATTCAATTGAATATGATAAAAACATTGTTTCTATTTATAAAAAATATATGGTTTTATTAAAAAAAAATAATTCCATGGATTTTGATGATTTGTTATTACTTCCAATTGAATTACTTAAAAATAATTCTTTTATTTTAAATAATATTCAAGAAAAATATAAATATATTTTGATTGATGAATATCAAGATACTAATGATGCCCAATATCAATTAGTTCAACTTATTTCAAAAAAATATAATAATATTTTTGTGGTTGGTGATGAAAGCCAATCAATATATAGTTTTAGGAATGCTAATTATAAAAATATATTAAATTTTGAACGAGACTTTAAAAATGCAAAAACAGTTTTATTAGAACAAAACTATCGTTCTACTAAGACAATATTAAATGCCGCTAATTCAGTTATTAAAAATAATACGGAAAGGAAAGATAAAAATTTGTGGTGTGATAATGAAGATGGGGACAAAATAAAATATAAAACTGTTGATAGTGAAATTGACGAAGCTAATTATATTGGAGATGAAATAAATAAATTAATTTCTTTAGGAAATTTATATGATGATATTGCAATATTATATAGAACTAATGCTCAATCTAGAGTTTTGGAAGAAGCAATGCTTAAAAAAGGTATTCCTTATAGGGTTGTTGGTAGTTTTTATTTTTATAATCGAAAAGAAATAAAAGATTTACTATGTTATTTAAGACTTGTTAATAATTCTAATGATGATAATAGTTTATTAAGAATAATAAATGTTCCAAAAAGAGGAATTGGTGATAAAACAATTGAAAATTTAGTGACTGTTGCTCAAGAAAAAAATATTAGTTTATATGAAGCTATATCTACATCTAAAGAGTTAACTTTTAAGGCAATAATAGAAGAAATAAAATTATTGAGTCAAAATTTAAGTTTAACAGAAATGGTGGATTTAGTTTTAAATAAAAGTGGTATAAAAAAAGAATTAGAAATGGAAAAAACTTTAGAAAATGATATTAGATTAGAAAATTTAAGTGAATTTAAATCTATTACGAAAAGTTATGAGGAAAAGTATGGAGTAATTTCTTTAGATGATTTTTTAAATGAAATCACTCTAGTTAGTGATGTTTCCGAACATGAAGATGATCATAATAAAGTAACTTTGATGACGGTTCATGCTGTTAAGGGATTAGAATTTAATAATGTATTTGTGGCTGGTTTAGAAGAAGAAATATTTCCTCATTTTAATGCCATTAATGAAGGGGGGAAAAGCGCTATTGAAGAAGAAAGGCGATTATTTTATGTGGCTATCACAAGAGCTAGAAAGAAATTGTATTTATTAAATGCAAAAAAGAGAATGCTTTATGGTCAAACAAAATCTAATATACCAAGTCGATTTGTAGGGGAAATTAATCCACAATATATAGATCGAGAAAAAGTATCAATTGTTAACATGGTTAATAAAATAATAAAAAGTAATATGTATAATATTGGTGATGTTAGTTTTCAAAGTGGTGATAGAATTAAGCATACAGAATATGGCGAAGGCATTATTATTAATGTTGATAAATCGATAATTACGGTTTCTTTTCCACATCCATTTGGTATTAAAAAATTAATGAAAAATCATAAGAGTATTACAAAAGTTTAAAAATTATTCTTTAAACTTTTTGTTATTTAATTAAGATAATAGAAAATAAATTATGAAAAAGAAACTATTTTAATTTTATAACATATAATATATTGGGTGAAGACATGGATTATAAAGTGTTAGTTAATAGGGATAATTCTCTTGATGAACATTTTGTGCCAACAAATCTAGTTAAAATTACAAGTAAATATAAAGATAATATTTATTTGGAAGAAAAAACCTATGAACAATTTAAAAAGCTTCAAGAAGAAGCGTTAAAATATAATTATGAGATAGATGTTATGAGCGGCTATCGTGATTACAAATATCAGGAAAAAATATTTAATGATTTAGTGATAGAAAAAGGATATAATTATGCTTATAAATATATTGCTAAACCGGGACAAAGTGAACATCAAACAGGATTATCAATTGATTTTGTGATATATCGTGATGATCAAAATTATATTGAACATGATTTGGTAGATTTAATTGAGACAAAGTGGATTCATCAGAATATGCATCGATATGGATTTGTTTTAAGATATCCATTTAATAAAGAAGAATTAACCAAATATAATTATGAACCTTGGCATATTAGATATGTTGGAGATATTGCTATCATTTTATATAATAATAATCTTACTTTAGAAGAATATTTAAAAAAATAGATATATTAACTTATTATAATTATAATATTAAATATACTATATTAGGGGTGGTTATATTGTTTGAGATTTCACTTAATGATTTTTTAAATATAAGAAATCCTCAAATAATAGATATTAGAGATAGTTATAGTTATAATCTAGGTCATATTAAAGGTGCAAAAAATATTATGTATAATGACATTGATATGCATTATAATAAATATTTAAACTACTATGAAACATATTATATTTATTGTGATATGGGGAAAAAAAGTATGAAGTTATCATATAAATTAAATAATTTAGGATATAAAATATATAGTATAATTGGTGGATACGAAGAATATAGGAATAAGTTTAAATAAAATCTTGTTCCTTTTTTGTAGTCTTGCTAAAAAATAATTATCGGTATATAATTAAAGTGGTTAGTAAAATTAATTAAGTAAATATAATAATATAAAATTTAAAAAAATAAAATTTGTGAGGTGAAAATATGGATTATATTATAATTGGTGGGTTGGTATTGATAATAATTTTAATAATAATTTCTATTTCTAAAAATATTAATGAATCTAATATAGTAGAACGACTTGGTAAATTGGAAGTAAATACGATTAGGGAGCTGGGTGATTTTAAATCAAATATTAGTCGAAATATGAATAATGATTTTAACATGTTAAATGAAAACATTGAAACTAAACTTCGTTTAATAAGTGAAAAAGTAAATGAGAGAATAGATCAAAATTTTGAAAAAACTAATAAAACATTTACTAATATATTAGAACGATTATCTAAAATAGATGAAGCACAAAAGAAAATTGATAGTTTGTCTATGGATATTGTATCTTTACAAAGTATTTTAACTGATAAAAAAAGTCGTGGAATATTTGGTGAAATAAATTTGAAACATATTTTATCAACTGTTTTTGGTGAAAAAAATGATAAAGTATATCGCATGCAATATCAATTTAATAATTCAACAATTGCTGATGCTGTATTATTTGCTCCAGAACCTTTAGGAGTTGTTGCGATTGATTCAAAATTTCCATTAGAAAATTATCAGATAATGGTAGATAAAAACAAAAATAGTGTGGAACGAAGTGAGGCTGAAAAACAATTTAAAATAGATGTTAAAAAACATATTGATGCTATAGCTTCGAAATACATTATTTCTGGTGTAACATCTAATCAAGCTATTATGTTTTTACCTGCTGAAGCATTATTCGCTGAATTGAATGCTTATCATAATGATGTTATTGAATATTCGCATAAAAAAAATGTTTGGATAACCTCTCCAACAACATTAATAGCCACTTTTTCTGTTATTCAAATTTTATTAAAAAATATGGAAAGAGATAAGTATGCTTCTATCATTCATGAAGAATTAAATAAATTAGGATTAGAATTTGAACGATATAAAGAGCGTTGGGATAAATTGTCTAGAAGTATTGAAACGGTTAATAAAGATGTTGAAAATATTCATATAACGACTGATAAAATATCAAAACGATTTGAATCTATTAGTGATGTAAATATAAATAAAGATAAATTTTTAGAATAATTAAATATGAGTTATTATCATAAAATATATTAGGTGATAATATGACTCGTATTTTTTTCTTTTTATTAGGGTTTGGATTAATGGTTATTGGATGGACTTATATTATTCTTTATATGAATTTAATGAATGTTGGGTATAATTTTATTGATTATGTCAATTTTATTATTAAAAGAATAGAATGTTATTATAGTGTGATTGGTTTAATGATAATTATTTTGACTTTCTTAATAAAAGGAGAAAAAATTTATGAATTACATATATGATCTTACTTTAAATTTTCAAGATAAATATTATGAATTTTTTGAATGGTATAAAAATGATAAAATAATATCAATTAAAAAAATTCCTATTATTTGTGTTAATGATGAATGCTTTTTAGCTTTCAAATATAATGATATTATGGTTAATAATAATTTTTTAGAATTAATTAAAGATAAAACATTGTATTATTCTAATTATAAAGGAAGTTTATACTGCATTTTAATTACCAATAATAAGCAAACTATCGGAATTATGTTTGATAAAGATGGATTTATTATAAAAAGAAGTAGTTTACTTATAGATGAAGAAAATGAAACGCTAGAAATAGCTGAAATATTAAAACCTATTAAAATAAATTTAGTTAAAAATAGTGAATGTAAAAATTATAATAACAATTTAACTCGAAAAGAAAATGATGATGCCGTATTTTTAATTAATTTTATTAATAAATTAATTGAAGAAAAAAATAGTGAATTAGCAAGTTATATTTATTATGACTTGTTTGAAAATAAAACTGATAATATAAATGAAATATATAATGAATTAAAAAAAATAGTTTATTCAGATAATGTAAATTATAAGAATAAACTATTAAATATTGTATCTTTAATTAATAATAAATAATATTATTTTTTAATTAAGGATGCAGTTTTATATTCGTCATATTTTGTTTTTAAAACAGAATCATCAAAAATAATTTTAAAATCATTTTCTCTAATTTCAAATAACGTTTTAGTAGTTAATAATTCATCACTGTTTTTTAATTCAGTAACTAATATATTTTTAATTGTATCTTTAACTGAGTCTAAACTTGGTTTTTCTTTTTGATCAAGTCTATATATAATGTGATAGCCATATGATGTTTCAATAGGCTTTTTTGAATAAGAATTATTTTCTAAGTTTTTCATTTCATTTAAATAGTTTGTTTCTAAATTGGCATTAAAAGCGCGATATCCTAATTCTTCATATGTTATTTTATCAGTATATTCTGTTTTAACTTCTTCAAAAGTTTTACCTTCGTTTAATTTTGTAATTATTTCATTAGCAATAGCTAAAGCTTCTGATTTTTTGGTATTAATTTCATTTTCTGTCATTGTGCTAGTAGTATCTGGTTTTACTAATATATGTTTAGTGTTAATATCTCCGTAAACATTTTCTTCATAATAATTGTTAATTTTTTGATCACTAATATTTTTTGCTAAATATTCATCAATTGCTAATGTTCTACGATAATCTAATGCTATACTATTTTTAAATGCTGTTTCACTTGTGTAACCATATTGATTTAAAAATGTAGACCATTGTTCACCAGCTTGGTTTTTCCAGTAATTAACAGTTGTATTAACTTGAGCATTTAATTCATCACTATTTGGATATCTTTCTGTTAAAATTTTATTATCAATTTGGTTTAATAATATTCCAACAGAATAATAATTTTTCATTTCAGCATATAAATCATCTGCAGTAATAACTCCATTTTCATAATGAATAACAGGTTCTTGATTGTTTTCTAATTTTGCTATTTCAGGATCTTCGGTTGCAAACATTATAATTAATCCAATTGCTAAACCAATTATTCCTCCAATTATCTTATCTTTGTTTTTGACAGTCCAATCAATTAAATTGTCAAAAAAATTATTATTTTTCTTTTTCATTATTTTTTCCTTTCTTGCCTACATATATTATCATAGCAAAAATCTTTTAAAAATTCAATAATTTTTTTAAATAATAATTATTAGGTAAAAATCATTCACATAATATTGGAGTTTACCATAAAATATGAGTGAAAAGAATAAAAAGGAGGATTGAATTATGGGAAATTATACTTCAAGTGCTGCAATTATCTTAGTATTATTTATTTTATTAGTGATTATATTAGGTGCATGGCTATAAAAAAATAAAGGAGGTGTTTTATGGCTTGTCAAAATACAGGTAGTGGATATTTAATTATAATTGTTTTATATATATTACTTGCAATAATATTAGGTTCATGTATATTATAAAAAAGAGGCTAGCCTCTTTTTATTTTGTTAAGATATTATAAATATCATCAACGTTTAATTTTTGTTCACTTTTGTATTTTGGAATTAAATGCATGTGATAATGTTTAATTGCTTGTGGTAATCCATTATTTTGACATAAACTTATTCCATCTGGATGTAATTTTTCCATTAATAAATAATAAATTTTTTTACTTATTTTGTTAATATAATTTAATGTTTCTTCAGAAATATCAGTAATATCAAGATAATGTTTTTTAGGGACAATCAAACAATGACCATTATGTTCTGGATTAACATCTAAAAAAACTTGAACAATATCATCTTCATATATTGTTTTAGATGGGATTTTTTTATTTACAATTTCACAAAATAAACAATTCATTATTTTATTTTCCTGCATTCTAAATAATATCTTTTATCATAACTGTGACCCATGGAGAAAGTTTTTCTTGGTAATGCTCCATCTAAGATAACTGTTTTAAATAAATCATTTTTATTCATTTTAGGAAGTAAGAAACCTAACGTATTATCTTCTTTTGTTAAATTTTCAACAACATCTTCGCCATGAATATAATCTATTTTTCCTTGATTATTGGCTAAATATTCATCTAAAAAAATTTGAATAGAACCTACAGCTAGATTAGATTTGGGATTGGTAATATATATTTTTTCCTTTATTCCATTATTAACTATTTTTAATTCCTGACCAGTAGATCCTAAAATATAATATTTTTTTAATTCTTCTAATAAATGATTTTTGTTAATATTGAATAAAACACGATGAATAGGTTCAAAATCTAGGGCTGAACTGTGTAAATTAACTGCTTCTACTAAAGCATATCTTGCTGGATGATTTAAGTATTCTTCTTTACTTAATTCTTTTTTTAAATTTTCATAATGTGTTTTAGCGGTTGCTAAAGAATGGTTACCATCTCCAACCGAAAATAACAATATGCCTTTATTTTTAACATTATATTTATTTTCAAAATATTCTTTGGAACTCATATTATCTAATATATTAAATATGTTAGATGTTTGTTCTTCTTTTAATTTATAACCTTTAATATGACCACCATTTTTCATTAAATCAAAATCATATATTAAATCATCATTGTTAATATTATTTTTTAATGGTTCAATTATTTGTTTTTCTTCATCATCAATTAATAACATTACATGCGGTGTTTCAAGATATGCATTTTTTCTAACTTTCAATCTTGGTGGTATTCTTTCAATGACAGTTTTTTCAGTCGCTCTAACAAGTGAATTAGAATCTTTTTCAAATGAATAATCTTCTAAATCAACCATTCCAACTAAACCTTCTCTTATTCTTCCATCGGCACAGGTTCTTTCAATATAAATTAAACTATTATTTAAAGTTTTGAAAAAATTATTATCTAATAAGTTTTTCATATTTTGATTAATCTTTTCAATTTTTTCTAAAACATCACTATCTTCTAAGTAAATTTCTGGTAATGTAATGTTTAGTGTTGATGGATTAGATCCAACTGTTTTTTTTACATCTTCCCAATAAGTAGGTTCAGAAGTATATTGATCACATGCAATAACACTCCATTTGGTCATATCGGTATTATTAGGAAGTAAAATGTCTGCACATTTAAATGTTTTCATATTTATTTTCGCCTCCATAAAAATTATATCACTAAAAAGTAAATTTAAAATAAAAAAATATTGCTTGAACAATATTTTGACATGAATATGCGAATATTCAATTATATTATGTTAGATATATTAATTTTTTATTCAAAATAAATAAAAAATTAGATAAATTAATTGTGTGAAATAATGTGAAATTAATAAAATTTGTTTGGAAAAGGAAAAAAATATGATATAATTTTAATAGAAAGGAACGTGACAAAATGAGATATAATATTCGTGGAGACAAGATGGTAGTGACGGATTCAATCAAGAGTTATATTGAAACAAAAATAAATAAACTTGATAAGTATTTTGTAGATTCTGAATCTATGATCGCAAATGTTTTGGTGAAAGTTCGAGGCCGTGATCAAATAGTAGAGGTTACTATTCCTACTTCTAAATTTATTTTAAGAAGTGAAGAAAATAAAGATGATTTATATGCAGCAATTGATATTGTTACTGATAAATTAGAAAGACAAATTAGAAAAAATAAAACAAAATTGAAAAGAAGCATAGATAATGCGAAAAGTGTAGAATTTAATTTTGAATATGAAATAGAAAAAGATGAAGAAGAAGACAATGCAATTGTTAAAAGAAAAAAATTAGATATGAAACCTATGGATGAAGAAGAAGCCATTTTGGAAATGAATTTATTGGGGCATGATTTCTTTGTGTTTAAAAATAGTAAAACTAATAGTATTAGTGTTTTATATAAGAGAAAAGATAATAATTATGGAATAATTGAAACTAATTAAAAAATGACTTAGTCATTTTTTAATTTAATTAATCTTGTTAAAATTTTACAATATGGTATAATTAAACTTGAGGATGTGAATGTATTGCGAATAGGTATAGATATTGATGGAGTTTTAACAAATATTGAAAGATTTCAATTAGAATACGGAAGTAAATATTTTTATGAAAAATATAATATTCAAATAATAGATTCCAAAGCATATTATAGTAAAGATGTTTTTGGTGTATCACAAGAAGATGATGTTAATTTTTGGAAAACGCATTTTAGAAAATATATGAAAAATGATAATCCAAGAACATTTGCTAGTGAAATTATTAAAAAGTTAAAAGAAGAAGGTAATGAAATATATATTATAACTTCTAGGATAGATGATTGTGATAATTTTGAAATTTTAGTAGACGAAATGCAAAGCATTACAATTGAATGGCTTAAAAAAAATAATATACAATATGATAAAATTATTTGGGCTAAAGGAAGTAAGGTCCCATATTGTATTGATAATAATATTGATGTAATGATTGAAGATAATGGAATAAATATTAAAGAAATATCGTCAGTAATTCCAGTATTGTGTTTTGATAATAAATATAATGAAAGAATAAATGGTGATAATATAGTTCGTGTTTATTCTTGGTATGACATTTATGCTAAATTACATGATTTTAAAAAATAAGAATGGAGGATATAATATGTTTGATTTTATAAAAAAAATATTTAATAATGAATATAAAGAATTAAAAAAATTTAGATTTTTAGCTGACCAAATTATTGCTTTGGATGATGAAATGAGTAAATTAAGTGATAAAAAACTACAAACAAAAACAATAGAATTTAAAGAAAGATTGGCTAATGGCGAAACATTAGATGATATTTTAGTTTCTGCTTTTGCGGTTGCTAGAGAAGCATCTTATCGTGTTATTGGTGAAAAACCATATTATGTTCAAATACTTGGTGGTTTAGCTATTCATTTTGGAAATATAGCTGAAATGAAAACAGGTGAAGGAAAAACTTTAACTTGTGTTATGCCAGCTTATTTAAATGCTTTAGATGGTAAAGGTGTTCATATTGTTACAGTTAATGAATATTTAGCGACTAGAGATTCTAATTGGATGGGAAACATTCATAGGTTTTTAGGGTTAACTGTTGGTTTGAATTTAAGAGATTTGTCTCCTGTTGAAAAAAGAGAAGCTTATAATTGTGATATCTTATATTCAACTAATAATGAATTAGGATTTGATTATTTAAGAGATAATATGGTTGTAAAAAAAGAAAATAGGGTTCAAAGAAAATTAAATTATTGTATTGTTGATGAAGTCGATTCGATTTTAATTGATGAAGCTAGAACACCATTAATTATTTCTGGTGGTGTAATGCAATCACTTAATATGTATAATCAAGCTGATAATTTTGTAAAATCGTTAAAAGAAAATATTGATTACATTATGGATGAAAAAACAAAATCAATTAATTTAACAGATGAAGGAGCGTCAAGATGTGAAAATTATTTTCACGTTGAAAATTTATATGATATTAATAATACTGTTTTAGTTCATCATGTTAATCAAGCTTTAAGAGCCAATTATTTTATGAAACGTGATGTTGATTATGTTGTCCTAGAAGGAGAAGTTGTTATTGTTGATCAATTTACGGGTCGTTTAATGAAAGGTAGAGCTTTTTCCGAAGGATTACATCAAGCTATAGAAGCAAAAGAAGGTGTAAAAGTTCAACAAGAAACAAAAACTTTAGCTACTATTACTTTTCAAAATTATTTTAGAATGTATAGTAAATTATCTGGTATGACTGGAACTGCTAAGACAGAAGAAGAAGAATTTAGAAATATTTATAATATGTATGTTATTTGTATTCCTACTAATAAATCAGTTATAAGAATGGATGAAACGGATTTGTTATTTGCCGTTAAGAATGGTAAATATAATGCTATTGTTAAAGAAATTGAACGAAGACATTTAACTGGTCAACCGGTTTTAGTTGGAACAATTGCAATTGAAACAAGCGAATTAATTAGTAATATGCTTGATAAAAAGAAAATAAAACATGAAGTTTTAAATGCTAAAAATCACTTTAGAGAAGCAGAAATTATTGCACACGCTGGTGAAAAAGGTGCTGTTACAATTGCTACCAATATGGCTGGCCGTGGAACAGATATAAAATTAGGTGAAGGTGTTAAAGAATTGGGTGGACTTTGTGTTATTGGAACGGAACGTCATGAATCACGCCGTATTGATAATCAATTAAGAGGTCGTTCTGGTAGACAAGGCGATCCTGGTGTAACACAATTTTATGTATCATTTGAAGATGATTTATTAGTTCGTTTTGGTTCTGACAAATACCGTTCAACTTTACAAAATCTTGGCTTTGATGGTGAACAAAGTATTCAAATGAAAATGTTTTCAAAATCAGTTGAAAGTTCTCAAAGACGTGTTGAAGGTAATAATTTTGATGTTCGTAAACAATTACTTCAATATGATGATGTTATGAATAACCAAAGAGAAATAATATATGGTAAAAGAAACGAAATTATTGATAGTGAAGAAACACATCAAACAATATTAGAGATATTTAAAGAATATATTAGTGAAATAGTTAATATTCACTTAGTTGAAACTAATGATTTAGAAGAAAAAGATTATGAAGAAATATTAGAGGCAGCTAATGAAAATTTGTTAAAAAAATATAGATTAACATTATCTGAAATAAATAATAAAGTTGCGACAGAAGTTATTAATATAATATATAATGCTGTTGTTAAGGATTACGAAGAAAAAATAAAAGAAGTTCCAAAAGAAATTTCAAATGAATTTGAAAAAGCTATTACATTAAGAGTAATAGATAATTATTGGATGGAACATATCAGCACAATGTCACATCTAAGAGAAGGTATTCACTTAAGAGGGTATGCTCAAGAAAATCCACTTCAAGCATATACTTTAGAAGGCTTTGATTTATTTGAATCGATGATGTCAAAAATAAATAAAGATATTTCTATTTATTTGTTAAAATCAGAAATTAGACAAAATGTGGAAAGAAAAGAAATTGTTAAAAATAAAATGACTAATGATGGAAAAGATAAAGTTGCAAAGACACCAAAAAAAGTAGAAAAAATTGGTAGAAATGATATGTGTCCATGTGGTAGCGGTAAGAAGTACAAAAATTGTTGCCTTAGAGGCTGATAAAATAAGGGTTTTATTCAATTTTTAAAAATTTATAAGTGGTAGCGAAATTCGCATTTGTTATCATATGTCTAAAATATTATTGATAAATAAAGGGGTGTTAACCATAATTTAATGGTAACATTCTTTTTATTTTATAAAACTAATCAAAAAAAGGAGATGATGAAAAATGATTAGTATTCAAAAAAGAGGAAAGGTGTATCAATATCGTTTTGAAGTTGCTAGAGTAAATGGAAAAAGAAAATATCTTTCAAAGTCGGGTTTTAAAACAAAAAGTCAAGCATTTGCTGCTGGACAAAAGGCATATGATGAATATCAAAATGGAGGTTGTAAAATTGAGGCTTATATGTCTTATAGTGATTATCTAGATTATTGGTTAGAAAATTACTGTAAGGATAATTTAAAGCATAGAACAATAGAAGAATATTCTGTTATCGCTAATAAATATTTAAAGAGAGATCTAGGGCATTTTAGATTAAATGCTATTACAAGTTATCAATTAAACAAATATATAATGGAAGTTTGTAGAAGATATGATTACTCATATGGATATTTTAGAAATTTTGTAAAAGTAATAAAAACTTCTTTTAGGGTAGCTACTGATTTTTATGGATTTATTAATTACAATCCTGCAGTAACTTTAAAACTACCAAACTTTGTAAATTTAAAAAAAGATAGTTAGGCATATTTATACTCAAGAAGAAATCGATACTATATTAAATAGGTTTGTGAGAAACGATGCTTTTACATGCTTATTTATTACTGCTTGTTTTACTGGAATGAGAACAGGAGAAGTTTGTGCATTAACTTGGGATGATATTAATTTTGAAGATAAAACTATAACAATAAATCATAATGTTTATAGTAAACCTAAAGATGAAAAAGGTAAATGGTTTATAGGCACTCCAAAGACAATAAATAGTGAAAGGAAAATTTATATATGTGACACATTATTAATAGCTTTAAGTAATTATAAAAATAAACAAGAAAATTTAAGAAAAATGTATGGAAAAAAATATCACTATTATCATTTAGAAGAAGTTAAAAATAAACATGGTAAAGTCATAGAATATAGAATTGTTGAAACTGATAGAAAAATCAAAAAAATGTGCCATCTTAATTTAGTATTTACTAAGCATGACGGAACTTATACTGGTACAGATATTATCAAATACCCATATAAAGTAATTCATGACGAATTAGGGTTTGAAAACTGTAGATTTTATGATTTAAGAGGGAGTTTTGCTACTAAAGCTTTACGAAGTGGTGTTGAAATAAAGGATGTTGCCGAAATATTAGGTCATTCTAGGATAGAAACAACAGAAAATTATTATATTTCTAGTTCTACTGAAAATCAGAAAAATGCTACCAAATTAATTGAAAAGCAAATTCAGTCAGAAGTAATTTCTAATATAATAAATTTTAAATGAAATTTATATTGCATTGATAAAACTAATAGTATAAATGATATAATAAAATAAAGGAAGTGAAAAAATGGGCAAAATATCAAATACAATTCA
>CAYVSY010000011.1:19776-21078 GCA_964454255.1 uncultured Muribaculaceae bacterium | reverse complement strand
CAACTATAACAATGGTTCTAGTGCCGGTGCGTTTGCCTTCAACCTCAACTTCGGCAACGCTAACTCGAATAACGGGGTTCGGGGTGTGCTTCAGAGGACTATATATTAGTTTTATATAAACATCTATGGATGTTATAATAAGGTTTATAATCCAGATTTTGATTCCTTAACTTATTTAAGTTAAAAAATAAAATCGGCTCTATTTAGTTAGTAATTTATATTATAAATGAATACTAGATAGAGTATTTTTATTAATTTTAAAATATAAACTTTAACATATATAACAGTTATGAGTGAATAATTCTTATTTTTATCTGTTATAAATATCTGTTTTAAAATTCATTTCATTTAAATATGCTTTTATTTCTAATCTTTCTTCTTCGGTTAAAGGTGTTTTATTTAAAGTTATTTCGACTAAATATTCACATTTAACATTAAATAAATAACTCATTTTAAATAAATCTTCAACCATTAATGGTATTTTACCATTTTCTAAATTATTATATTTTGTTAATGAAAAATATAAATAATTAGCCATTTTAGATTGTGACCAGTTGTATTCTTCTCTTAGTTTTTTTATATTTTTTAATTTCACATTAAACCTTCCTTTTTCTATTCACTCAATTTTTAGTATAACAATATAAGAAAGCATTAATTTCCGAAATACGGAATTTTTTTTAATGATAATATGTTATATTAATAAATAGTGATAATATTAAAAATTCAACGCACTAATTAAGAGAAATGAGTAGGAAAGGGATGTTAAAAATTTATGAAAAATTATTACATGTTGAAAGATGATTATGAAAATGATATTGTAATTATTAAGAAAGGATCTTTTTATTATTCTTATTTTGAAGATGCTTATATTTTAAATTATTTGTTTCATTATAAATTACTTAAAACATCATTAGAAAAAAATATTGATTATGTTGTTTTTCCCAATATTGATAAAGTAACTAGAGTATTAAAAAAAAATCAAATTGGTTATGTTATATATGATGGTTCATTAATTGATAGAGAATACGGTGAAAGTTTAATATATAATAAATATATAAATGATTCTTTAGAATATTTGGGTAAAAAGAAAATAATTGAAAAATTAGTTATATTTTTATATAAATTAGATTTAAATGAATTAGAGAAAAGAGTCCTATGTTTTTATGATTAATAATTTAATAATATATAAAAAATATACGGATTATATATATTATGTCTATTTATTATTAGATAAGATACCCAAAACCGATAAAATTGTGATAGGAACAGATATAAGAAATTATTTAATTAATAATTTAGAAT